>JAISES010000518.1 GCA_031263965.1 Prevotella sp.
GTTGTATTCAAAACGAAATTAATAACTGATGTTACGCAGGGCTTATTTTATCACGGAGGTATCACAGTGTTTTTTTATTCTTGTGGTGCTTTAGCCCTGCGCCGTATGCTTTACGTGCGGGGAACCCGTCAGGGAAAAAGGCGTAAAACGGGGTGCCTGTCTGAGCATCGTAGATGCGAGTTCAGCCCGTTTAGCCTTTGAGCCTGCTACGGGTCGCACAGTAAAGCGGGCGCATAAAGCATTTTTGAAAAAAGAACAAGGATATGGAATGATACTATTTTTCGGTGTTGCGTAACATCAGTTAATAAAAAGAAAGCCCGATTTTCGAAAACCGGGCTTCTTTTTACTCCTTTTCTCCATAAGCGAGATCGCCCGCATCTCCTAATCCCGGGATAATGTATGCGCTTTCATTTAGTTCAGGATCTATCGCCGCAGCCCAGATAGTTGTTCTGTCTTTCGGGAAATTTTCCGCACAATATTCTATGGCTTGCTTGCTTGCTATTATTGTTGCAATATGAATATGGCTGGGTTCCCCTTTAGTCAACAAGGCCTGATAGGATAAATCCATACTTCCTCCGGTTGCCAGCATAGGATCGGTAAGAATAAGGACTTTATTGTCTATTCTGGGCGAAGCTATATATTCGATATGGACATGGAAACTTTGATGATTCTCCCTGTATTTGCGATATGCCGAAACGAATGCATTCTCAGCCTTGTCGTAAAATTGCAGAAACCCTTGATGAAAAGCAAGCCCTGCCCGTAATATTGTAGCTATTACAATAGAATCCGTCGGTACATTTGTAATTGATGTTCCTAAAGGGGTTTGCGTTTCTATAGGAAAATAGTTCAGAGTTTTGCTTATTTCATAAGCCATAATTTCACCTATACGCTCAATGTTCCTTCTGAAACGCATACTGTCTTTTTGTATTTCAACATCACGCAATTCACTTACAAAACGGTTAAGGATAGTGTTCTGTTCCGAAAGATTTATAATTTTCATTTTAGTATTTTAATATTAAAATTATTCATTCCAGATTTTCCATGCCGCACGGGCCTGTAGCCCGAGCATTTCGGCCCCATTCTTTATTGTCGCCCCTTGCTGTTTCCCTAATTGTAAAAATTTAGTTTCGGCAGGGTTGTATACAAGATCGAATAATACATGATCGTCCGATAATAAATGGTATGGTATATCAGGAGCATCCCCTACATTCGGGAAAGTTCCCAAAGGGGAAGTGTTTACTATAACTTTGTAATTATTAATAATATTTTGGTCTATATCTGAATATGAGAGTTGTCCTTCCTTTGGGGTTCGTGATACAAAGATCGGCTCTACACCCAAGGCTTTCAATCCATTAAAGACTGCTTTAGATGCGCCTCCCGTACCCAATATTAAAGCTTTCCGGTGAATGTTTTTGTCTATCAACGGGGAAATAGAGTCCTGAAACCCTATGATGTCGGAATTATATCCGGTCAATTTTGCCTTTCCGTTTTCGCGCAATATTTTTATAACATTTACCGCCCCTATTGCCTGAGCGCGCGGATCGAGTCCGTCAAGGAAAGGAATTACCTGCTCTTTATAAGGACGGGTCACATTCAGTCCTCTGAGGGTAGGGTAGGATTCTATTATGCCGGTAAACAAAGATATGTTTTCTATCTCAAAATTGAGATAAATGGCGTCTATCTCCTCTTTTGTAAACTTTTCCGTGAAAAAGGCTTTCGAAAAGGAATGTTTGAGCGGATACCCTATAAGACCATATGTGTCCATAACTGACAGGTTGATAATACTGCAAAAAAATAGGATAACCTAAATAAGTGGTTACCCTATCCATTTTTTTAAGATTGCTATTTAGATACCTGCGGTTTATACCTGGTATTTAACAGACTTATTATTTTAGTTGTAATATCATAATTATCCTTTGCCAACAGCACATTATCCAAACCGGAATTGCTAAAAATAATCTGATAATTAGCCGTTTTGTTATATTCTTTCAAGCATAGACGCACAGAATCCGCTATTTGTCCGTTCATCTTTTGTTGCTCTCTTGCGTATTCTTCCTGGTACCTTTGGGCAAGGGCATGAAGATCGGCCTCCAGTTGCTGGATTCGTAATTGTTCTTGTTGTGCACGATCTTGACTCACGAAAGAACCGGTTTGGTATTTTTTCTGAAAATCAGTAATTTCTGCTTCTAATAGTTTTTGCCTTCTTGTTATTTCTGCATTCGAGCTATTATATTTTTTCATTAAAGCTTCGTTTGCATCTTTTGCCAAGTTGTAGTTCATATAGATAGAATCTACATTAATGTATGCCAAAGGCAATATTACAGAATCTCCTTCCGCAAATTTGAGAGGAGATGGAGTTTCCTCTATCCCGCTTTTCTTGTTTGTTGTAAAAAACAAAATGAAAAGAATAATAATTGCTACGGCAAACACGCCATTAATAATATAAGAAACGTTTTTCATTTATATGTATTCATTTTAATTAATCTCCTCGATGCGACAATAATAAGTATCCTTATTCTTGAACGACTTGGCAAAGATATATCTTTATGTTAAAACTATAGTATATTTAAACCTTTAAAAGATGTAAAAAAATTGCTTTTTATGCTTTCTATCTATAATTTTATAAGCCATTAGATGAAAAAGAATATAAATATATCATTAAAAACTGAATGTATGACTATAAAAGACTTAAAACCAAGTGGAATATGGGGCTATTTTTATGAAGTCACTCAAATTCCGCGTCCATCGAAGAAAGAAGAAAAAATAATTGCTTACCTGCTGGATTTTGCGGACAAGCATAACCTGGAGGTAAAAAAAGATGACGCAGGAAACGTCCTGATCATTAAATCTGCGACAAAGGGGATGGAAGATCTGCCGGCAGTCATACTGCAAGGTCATGTGGATATGGTCTGCGAAAAAAACAGCGGTACTGTGCACGATTTTGAAAATGATCCTATCGAAACTTATGTCGACGGAGACTGGCTAAAAGCAAAAGGCACTACTCTGGGCGCCGATAATGGTATGGGAGTTGCTGCTGCACTTACAATACTGGCATCCGATACTATCGGGCACGGTAAGCTGGAATGTTTGTTCACGGTAGATGAAGAGACCGGTTTGACGGGCGCTTATGCCTTAGGGCAGAATTTTCTGAAAGGGGATATTCTTATCAATCTGGATACCGAAGAGGAAGGTGAAATATATATAGGATGTGCCGGAGGTAAGACTACAACGGCAACATTTACATATAAAAAAGAACCCGTTCCTGCTAATTATTTCTGGTTTAAGGTACAAGTGAATGGCCTGAACGGAGGGCA
>JAISES010000521.1 GCA_031263965.1 Prevotella sp.
CTTCGCCCGAACTACAAATTGCAGGAATCGATGCTCAACTTTTCGGAGTCGGCCCTGAACGATGCCGATGTTCTTCTTTATATGACAGATGTTGTAGAAAAGACAGATAAGAATGAAGACTTTTTAAAAAAAGTACAGAAAGTAGATGCCCCTGTGCTCCTGCTGATAAATAAGATAGATCAGACAAACCAGCAGGAACTGGAAAAATTGGTAGCTCAGTGGAACGAACTTTTACCCAAGGCCGAAATATACCCGATCTCAGCATTGAATAAGTTCAATGTGGATGTGATAAAAAACCGGATATTACAATTAATACCCGAATCGCCTCCATACTTCGAAAAGGATGCCCTGACAGACCGGCCTGCCCGCTTTTTTGTGACCGAAATAATAAGAGAAAAAATTCTTCTTTACTATCAAAAGGAAATACCGTATGCCGTAGAAGTTATAGTCGAGGAGTTTAAGGATGAAAAAGATATAATCAACATCAGGGCGCTGATAATTGCCGAACGCGACACACAAAAAGGAATTATTATAGGGCACAAAGGCGCTGCCCTTAAGAAGGTAGCGACTATGGCAAGACTGGATATAGAACGTTTCTTTAATAAAAAAATATTCCTTCAAATATTCGTTAAAGTGGAAAAAGACTGGCGAAGCAGGGACAACCTGCTCCGCCAATATGGTTACCGCCTGGACTAAACTATAAGAAACTGTTTGAGAAACTGTTTGAATTTTATCGAAAAATATTATTATAGGATCTGAAAATAACTGAAGTCATTTTGACTTTTTATAATTCAACTCTTTTGTCATCCTGAGGAACGAAGGATTCCGTTTCTCCAAAACAAAATATACACGAGATGCTTCCTTCCGTCAGCATGACAAAAACGAAAATAATGTTGCAATGAACTACCCCGTTGCAAGTGCAGAAAACGCATAAATGGAAAAAAGTGTATGAACGCAACGAGCCGTTTGACTGTCGTATAGCAGTAGTTTTTGGTTTGAATGTCCGCCAAATAAACATTGTTGTATGTCTATTTGTATGTAACAAAACAAGAAAAACACCTTAATATATGACTATCAAGGTGTTTTATTATACAGAGGTGACTCTGGCGGGAATCGAACCCACATCAAAGGAACCGGAATCCTTCATTTTATCCATTAAACTACAGAGCCGTTAGTGGCACAAAAGTATAAAAATATTTTCAGCTTTTATAATTTAGCTATTCTAAATTGTGGCAAACGCACGAAAATTACGTCATTTATCTTCTTATATATTCAACTTGATATGCAGCCTTTAACCTTCGTTTCTTTAGAACCTGTTTGAATTTTAAAGCAAATTTTTTTTATAGGTATTTTCAGATGGATTTTTTTCTTTTTGCTTGCAGGTTTAGCGGGCTAAACCAAAAGGAAAAAGGATAAAATACGCTGAAAAGAGCATAAAAAAATTGCTAAGAAGTTTTTTTTCAAATCCTATAATAATATTTTTCAATAAAATTCAAACAGTTTCTTAAACTTAATTTATCCTTATTTGTCAGTCGCAAAACGAGGTTTTAAGACAAAGAGTTGTCTTGTAGAAATAGTAAATTGCATATTATACAAGTTGAAGACAGGAATTCAGCGGGATTTCTTCCGGCGGAAAGTCTTCCTCAATTTCCACCATAGACCGGTATCAGTTACTTTATATCTGACCGCCCCGCATTTTTCTAAAACTCGCATGGACGCCTGATTATCTTTATCTGTCCCGGCAATTACACTATTTACATCAGTTTGCTGCAAAGCCCATTCTGATAATGCCTTAACCATTTCGGTCATGTACCCTTGGTTACGGTAATCCGGATTTGTGCCATAGCCTATTTCAACTTGTCCGTATTTGTCAGGCTTATGTTTGAAACAGGCACTGCCTATTGCTTTGTTTTCCGATTTGAGAATAATCTGCCAATTAGTATACCACAGATAATGATCCGGATATTTCAGGGCTTCCTTATAATTATGCTCCATAGCCATCAGGGTATCTTCATCCATACTTTCACAAGAAGGAGTCAGGCCTAAAGCCTGCTCCACCTTATCTGTTCCAAGCAACAACAACCGAAATTGCTCTTTCGTTAAAGGAACTATTTTTAAACGATTGGTCTCTATTATCATTTCTATATTTTTTTACCTATATAAAATACATAACCGTAATACTGTTTATATTTTGAATACAACTCCGCTTCACGCTTCATTAATGCGATAAAAGTCTCAACAGTTTTATTCCCCGCATATTTTTTCAGAAATTCCTCTTGCCATGTTTTTTGCGGAATAAAATAATTATCTATCCAGCAATTTTCAGGTACTGTAAATGCAGCAACAGGGATATAGCCTGTTTTTTGCATTATCGAAATATTATGCCCGATTGTGGCAATTTCGGGAACCGCATCGACCCACCACTTTTCAATTTCAGCGGGACGCTCATTCGTAAACCATGACTCATATGTTACGGCAACATAACCACCTTTTTTGAGAAAGCCTTTCCAATAGGTTAAGCCTTTCTCAAAACCGATGTTGGCAATAGCCCCCTCAGACCAGATCAGATCTAATTCCCCGTTCTGAAATGGAAGATTTTCCATTGAACCAACGAAACCTTTTACCCTGTTTTGGAGATTTAAACGCTCTGCATTCCGGTTAAATAAAGTGATAAAACCGGGAAATAAGTCAAGCCCCGTAATTTGGCCTTGGGTATGTTGAGCCAAAGTCATAGTTTGGCCACCTGTTCCGCAACCGAGATCGGCTATGCGTGATTTACCGGAAAGGTTATCTATAAAACTCAGAGCCTTGATCGTTATTTCTTCGCTTCCCGGCCCTTGTCGTTTCATACCGGAAAAGTATTCGCAGATTAGATTGAAGTCGAATTCGTGAATTGATTTATCTTCGTTACTCATAATTTTTGTATTTATTCATGTCAGGCAAAAGGGTATAATAATTCCTTTCACCGGATATGATTTGTTGTTTTAGTAAATGATATGAAAAATACTCCCGAAAGACTTTTCGAGAAAAAACGAAAGGATAATCTGTAAGCCTTTACAGACTATTTACTACACCAATATATTCTTAACTTTAGAAGTCATAAATTGTATTATGGCACAAATATAGGTAAAATGATTAAATCTACAAATTATACAACAAAATTGGTTTGCGAAAAATATTGATCATAATAGACTGATATAAGCTAAGATATTATTGCAATCTATTATAAAAAGTATCCGTATATAAATACCACGAACAAGAGCCGTCAACGTTGTGTGACAGCTCTTCTCGATCCGGTATGTCCGTCTCAAATAACTTTGCAACGGTTATTTAAGACGGAACCATACATACATATTTATTATAATTTACTTTTTAGTGAAGTATGGGTAGAAATACATGGGTTGTCCATCTTTGCCATTTACATTGCCTGCACTGGTACCACCATTATAATTCCTAAGTATAAAACCGATAGTGACATAGCTGACATTCGTTTCATTATACTTCAGTTTAAACGATCCGGTAGCATCATAGTCATAACTCACCATCCCCATAGGAGAAGTAAGACTTGACTGTACATAAAAACTGCCTAAAGTACTTCCGTTACCTGTGCCCCTTGAATAGGTAGTCCACATGAAGTTATAGCCTTGGGAGGTTACGCATATACGATTGATCGGGAACGACAAATTAGAGGAAGCGGGATTGTAATTCACAACGATGTTACCGACCGATTCGTCTGCCAATATTCCTTTCAGGTAATAGGTGCTACCCGGAGTCCCTTCGATAAGACTGATGTCCAACGTTTTATTGGGAGTAGTGGTGCCGGTGGCCGAGGAGTAGTGCATCGTATAATCGCCCAGGTAATCTTCATAAGCAATGAATGTGGTAAACTCAATGACATCGGAGTAGAACACTTCGTCGCTTGTCCGCACGTATGCCCGTGCATAGTAAAGAGTTGCTATGTCCAGATTGGTAAGTTCGAACGGATAGCTACCCGAAATTGTTCCCTCAAGGATTTTGACAGGTGCACCATCTACCGTCAGGTTATCATTTGTTGTGGCATAAACCACACCTTGGTCAACGATCTGCGCTGTTTTGTACAAGTGGGAAGTAAAGGTTCCGCTGACGGAAGTCGCCGCCGACTGCAGTCCGGTTAGTTCAAGGCTGAAGAGTACGGAACCATTATAAACAAATTCTGCGTTTACGCCCGGATCAGAAGATGTATATTTTAGAGCATTCTCGTTCCAGATAAATTCTTCCACCGTTATTCCTTTAAAAGTGAACGGTTCGTGAAGCTTTATGCCTGTCGGCGTATATACAAAAGATAGTTTTTTACTGACATCGGCGTCGTCCTCTTTATAATCAACAGTGATCGTCCGTATTGCCGAGGTCAGCGTAATGGTCGCTGTGGCTGCAGTCTCTCCATTCAGTTTGAGATCGAATGTCTTAAACAAGCTGCCGCTTTCTTCTATGAAAGCATTTGACTGCCTCACATAGCCAAGCGGATCATCGGATGGAGCTTTATACAAAAGAAGTAGGTTGCCGTTCTTTTTCCCTTTCAGGTAGATAGAGTCTTGCGTTGCTTTCAGTACGATAAATTCGTAATCACCCCCCAATCCGTCAAGGTCTGCGTTAGAGGGCTGACAGAAATAATGCAAGATGGGATTGTAGAGGTCGAACGAAAGCGTCGGGCCTTGCTCCGGTTTGATCGTCCAATAAGAGGTGACCTCTTCCCCTGCCGGTACGCCGTTCACCTCCGTGTCGCAAGCCATATTGACCTTTCCGTCCGAAAAGAATTTCCAAGACATGGCATAACCTCCCGCGTCATATTCCTTTTCGGGGTAGTAATATCCCAGCCATCCGTTGGTCGATCCGGTGAGCAAAGCTATATCGGCTTTGATCACTTCGTCCATCCGCAGTGCGGCGTCTTTCTCGAAAATGTCCGACTCATCTCTAACACAAGCAGCGGTCATCAAAAGAACCGGAATGATGAACAGTATATGATAAATTATTTTTTTCATATCGTTTACTTATTAATTAAGATTTATTAGATCGATCTCATCCAGGTTTGCCACGCGGCCTTCAAACCCGAGCCTCAATTCATCGAGCGTAACCCCCCAGAAGTTTTTCAGGTAAGTGTTTATCATCTCCGTCTTTTGATTGAGGATCGTAACGCCTGCCGTTCCTGCCGTCGCCAACAACTGGGTCCAGTTGCTTTCTCCACGAACGATGTAAATTGATACGATCTCCGCAAAGTCTTCATTGGGAGAATGACTGGCATATTTGGTGACGAATCCCTTATTCCAGGCCGCTCTAGGTGTTGTACCGCTTGCGTTCCAGTCATCGCCCACATAATCGTTCTGCGAAATGAGCGCAAAAGCTTCGGGCAGCGGCTTGTTTTGGGTCAGGATGTGCGAAAACTCATGAAATGCCGTCTTAAGCACACCGGTAGCGTCCGTTCCATTGCCCGTAAAATTGGGAACTCCCACCAATTCACTCAAAGAGGGGGTTGTGAGATTCAACTCATTGATCCTTGCAAAAGTGATCTTCTGTCCGCCTTCGGCCTCACCGATAACCGTTGAGGTCGATCTGTACATACCCGATCCGACAAGCATGATAGTCTTTGGTATATACGTTTTGGTGAAGAGCCTTCCATGCACATCGTCGTAAGTTCCCAACCACACATGCAACAAGAGTTTAGCCATAGCGACGCTTCGTTCGTAGGTAGGCGGAACCAGATTGTACGACATGTTGTATTCCCTGTCGTCCGACCGATAGATAAAATCGATGTTGTAGGACTTGGTGTAATTATCTTCGATCCATCGATCAAGTTCATTCTGCTCGGTGGTTTTATCTACAATCACACTTTCCGAGCTCAGTCCGTCTTCTCCGCACGCCACAAAGCCAATGCCGGTGAAGAGAGACAAGAGCGTATATATTATTGTCTTTTTCATATACATTTCTGTTTTATGATAATTACTGTTTTTATTATCTCGGCGTAGGGGTCATACCTGCGCTAATCACATCCGGCGGAATCTGAGCCGCACGGCGAGGATCGTTCAACAACAGGAAATCCGTGCTTTTCACAAATTCATCGCTACTGCCGCTCGGTTTTATATCCCTGCGATAGATCTCGATGCCGAAACGTTTCACGTCAAACCAACGCAAGCCCAAGTGCATGGTCTCTATCCGACGGAAATGCAACAGGCAATGCATGAAATTTTCCTGTTCGCCTCCCTTCTCCAGTTCGAAGTTAAGCGGATTCAACTCTTTCTTGGGAGTCGGCTTGTCCGGTTCATAATAGGCCAAACCGCTATAATACGTATTGATCTGGTCACGCGTCAACGGTGTTGCGTACCTTGACGGGTTTACCTGATACTTCATCCAGAGGGCCAGATCGGCCGTAGCCTTGTCGTATTCTCCTTTTACGATGTATGCTTCGGCGCGGCACAACAATGTCTCTTCTGTCCAGAAAGCCACGATGCTGCAATGGTTGACACCCGTTCCGGCCACCGGATTAGTGACTTCCATCTTCTGGTATATAACCGGCATTGCAACGTAATTACCACTGGTACCCGAATAAAATGACGAGTGAATGTTAAAGGTATAAGGTACGCTCGAATTGTAAGTTCCCCAGGGACCATTACTTCGTATGGTTTCATGATTCGCGATGAAAAGACTGGGCATATAGAGTTTCCCTCTGGAGGAATTACCCATAAGATTTCCTCCGGTGGACACCGGCGTAACGATGAGAAAGTTGGCATTTTCCCCCAAACTGTTGAATTGTTGTGTAAATATGCCAAAATCACGGGTGAGGAGTGGAAATGCCTGTTTGTTCCTCATCAACGGTTCCGGATCGGCGCCGAAAAGCTGATTAGCGTATCCTATCACCTTGTCATAGTTGCCGTAGTAGGCATTAAAGCGTACGGCAAAAGCCAATGAAGCCTGCCTGTTAAAGCGATATTTGGGATAGGTGTATATCTCATCCTTGATCAAAGGCAGGCCCTCTTCAATGTCCGCATTGATCTTCCGGTAAACCTCGGCCACCGATATCCTTTCATAATGCGGATTTAATTCCGTTTCCGTACTTTCAATATAGACAATACCCATGTCGTTCTCTGCCGTCGCTTCACAATAGTGCTTGCCATATATATTGACCAGCAGGAAATGGTTGAAGGCGCGAAGCAACAACGCTTCACCTTTCAACGCCAGAAATTCTGCGGGATCGCCCTGCTCTTGAATGGATTGAATGATCTGATTGGCCGCCCCGATAGAAGAGTAGGCCGCCGCCCAATAGTCTTTGGGGTCATCATTTCCGCTTTCGTCTTTGACATCTTTCCACAGATAGGCCTCCTCCAGCCACAAATAGTAATAATCCAATGTGATAGGCTCTATTTTGTGATCATGGTTGTCAGACATGTATTCGGCATATACATACGGCATACGTCTCGGGTAACTGCCAGCCAACAGCTGATTCAGTTTCTTTTCCGTAGCCAATTCCACCCTGTCGTCGGGAACCACATCTAAGAAGTCATTACACGCACTGCCAAGTAGTGCGAGTGCAAGCAGGCATGATATAAAATATTTCTTATTCATAGTTGTATTGTTTTTATAGTCCTAATGATATTGTAAACGTAACCTGTTTGGGAACCGGAGAGGCCACACCACCCGAGTTGTAGAACTCAGGGTCTTGTCCGTTCAGTTTGGAATCGGCATATAGCAGAAACAGGTTGGTGGCTTGCAGTTTCAAACCCAGACTGTTGAATCCGATCGGAGAAATCAGTTTTTTCGGAAAATCATATCCCAGCGATATCTCTTTCAGACGGATGAAACCGCCGTCGGCAACCCGTTCTGTAGAATAGTTGTATGCAGCGTATGCATATCTTGTTTGAAGATCAGAGGTTTGGGTCTGGCGATAGGAGGCGATCACAGGCACGTTGGTCAATGCTTCGTCGCCCGGTATTACCCACCGGTTCTTAAACTCTTTCGGCATGGCCGACAGATCGGAATAGGATTGAGCGAAGAAAGGATCCAAACGAAGCTTGTTGCCGAAAGAATAGGTAAAGAACAGGTTCAGGTTGAAATTCCTGTAACGGAAAATATTCCCGAATCCGCCCGAAAGCGTCGGCTCGGATGGACCTGCTTCGACTAAGAAATCCAAGTCTTCCCTGCTCTGGAAATTGATATATTTCACACGTTCGCCGGCGGCATTCCAGAAAGTCGGCAGACCCTGCTCGTCAAGGCCGGCAAACGGAATGGAGAACAATGTACGGTGAGAATAACCTTCGCGGGCAAAGCCTGTACCGGTAACGAGATCAATGATCCTTGATTGCGTTTGTAACTCGGTCACTTTGGTCTTAAACGTGGCAAAAGTAAAATTGGTAGTCCATTTGAAATTATTGGTAACGATGTTTTGGATAGAAAGCGTGGCGTCTATTCCCTTCGATTTCATGGAGGCAATGTTTCCTCTTTTATTGATTTGTCCGCCCATACCCATTGCTGCCAGGTAACCAATCAGGTCGTAATTGCTCCGCCACCACACATCGGCCGACAGGTTGATGCGGTTGTTCAGAAATCCCAAGTCGGTGCCGACATTCAATTCGTGCTTCTTTTCGTAGGTCAATGCTCCATTCCCGATATCGCTGATATGCAATGCCGGTTCATTGGTTTCGGAATCCAATCGCCATGTATTTTCACTTGTATAGATCACGGCTGAAGAAATACTTGTAGGAGGAGGCGAAGCGGTCAAACTGTACGATCCGCGAATAGCCGCATGCGACAATACCGGTTTCCACGATTGGGTAAAAGCCTCTTCGCTCAAATTCCACAAACCGCCCACGTTCCATGTAGGCAACCAACGTGATTGACGCGACATACCCATCTGGTTGGATCCTTCGTAACGTCCGGTGAAGTTGGCTACATATTTTCCAAGGTACGAATAGCTAAGCAGAGCAAAGAAAGCTTCGTCGCGGCGACGTTTATTGGTCACGGAATAATAATCTTCTCCCCTGTCCTGCCATCTTTGAAAAGCCTGGTAGATAACGAACGGTTTGTTACCCATGCTGTATTGGCGCCCCCAACCCCTGAACCATGTGCCGTAGCGATCGACCGAGTTGAACTCCGTACCCGCATAAGCGGTTATTGTATGTTCGCTGTCGTCGCCGAAAGCAGTTGCATAATTGGCCGAGAAACGAAAATCGTAGCCGGTCATCCGGTTATCGGTGCGTTCATAGATACCTCCTTCGGGCAGTAATGTTATCGGAAGATCATACGCGAGATCAGGGTTTGTCCACAAATAGGAGTTTTTATCGGCAATAATGGAAGTCTGCATAGCTCGCCAAGCCAATGACTGATTGGCCTCGTCGAGAATATGGTGCTCCATGGTCGAACTTGTGTATTTGTAGTTGATCATGCCTTTAAGGTCAAGTCCTTTGACGGGAGTCCATTTCAATTCCGCCTTGATGATTGCCGATGCCTCGTTCAAATCCATGTAATTGTTTGCTAACTCATGTTTGATGTTGAAAGGAGCATAGTCTCTCGTATAAAACTCGTTCACGTCTAATGTTCTTGAAGTATTCAGCGCATAGTAATAAGGATTGATGTCGAAATTACGGAACACTTCGCCATACACATTGTCTATCTCCCTGCTCATGGTACCCGGCGCCTCCTGGTTACGGGTATAAGCCTTGGCATTGACGTTCAACGATAGATTTTTATAGAGTTTATGATCTACGGTGAAATTGGCGGTATACCGTTTCACTTTACTGGCCATCGTCCATCCCGGATCCATTACCGCACTCAGAGAGACATAGTAGGTAGATTTATCGGTACCTCCAGACAAACTGATCGAATGATTCTGGATGGGTGCGGAAGAAAATAACTCCTCAAACCAATTGGTATTGCGCGTTTCCGCCTGACGTAAATAGTTCATTCTTGCCTGTGCGGTATTGATGAGAGCAGGGTCTTCCGTAATCGGATCGAACGTATTGAGCAGCTGATACATTTTCCCGTACACGCCGCTGTTCCGTGCATTGTAGACGTCGGAATAGTTGAGCCATCCTTTTTGTTCCATTTCCTGATATATACCCATCTGTTCCTGTGAATTCATAATGTTGAAATCGCGGTAGGAAGGGATCAAACGGGTGGTAAATTCACCGGTGTATTTGATTGAGCTGGTACCTGATCGTCCTTTTTTGGTTGTTACCACAATCACGCCCGCCATTGCCTTGGCTCCGTAGATGGAGGTTGCCGAACCGTCTTTCAGGATCTGTACATCCTCGATGTCGTCGGCATTCAATCCGGCAATGGCCGAACTGGTCAGAGTGTTGATGTTTCCCGATGACAGATCATCGGCACTTACCTCCGTTACATTCTCTGTAATTACTCCATCGACAACCCACAAAGGTTTGGAGTCTCCATAAATAGAAGTGGCTCCACGCACCCTGATCTTGGGCGCCGTACCGAAAGTACCGGAAACATTCTGTATCGTTACGCCGGCCGATCGGCCTTCGAGCGAACGACTGATGTCGGCAATACCTCCCAGTTTCACATCACTTGCTTTGAAGCGGTCGGAGGCTCCGGTAAATATGCGTTTATCGATCTGCGTCATACCGGTAACAACCACTTCGTCCAATTGTTTACTGTCACTGACCATTTTGACAGACATATCCGGTTCTACTTTTATGGTCTGTGTTTCGTAACCGATAAAACTGAATGTCAGGTTTTGTACATCCTGAGAAATGGAAAGTGTAAATTTTCCATCGGTATCGGTAAGCGTCCCAATGGTAGATCCCTTTACAAAAACCGAAACTCCAACCAAAGGCTCGCCGGTTTCATCAACTACGGCTCCACTGATACTCCGCGTTTGAGCAAAAGAGATTCCAATACTCAAGAATAAAAAGAAAAGAAGAATCGTCAATTTTTTCATAAGCATTCATATTTAAAGTAAAAAATAGATAACTATCCTATAAAATATCGTTAACTTATAGATTCTCAATAGTAAAATAAAACTAATGACCCAGCGCTATATGTTTTACAAACACCAGGGTAACTAAACTTTTATTGATACTATATTAAAATAGTGCATTGGCAGCCTGCAATGTTAATTATTTTTACAAAAAATAATACACAATATGCGATTTTTTATAATTATTTATCATTTATTAATATTATATAATGAGATTAGAATGAACAAAAAAAACAGGCAGAGCAAACGCATCTGATTTTTGATCAGTTTTATCAGGTGGTTGCTGTCCTATCCTGAGCTGAGTCTCTTCCCCTTTATGTATGGCTTAAGAGCTTATTTTACCACAGAGGTGCACGGAGGTGTCACAGCATTTTTTATTCTTGTGGTGCAATCTGCGATTGCTTATTCTTAACTTTTTGCTTGACCAAAAAGTTACAAAAAGTCAAGGCTGTTGCCCTCGCCGACCCATCATCGCCT
>JAISES010000018.1 GCA_031263965.1 Prevotella sp.
TGAAATCCGAAAGGGTAAACGCTTCCTGAATCCGACCGGATGGTGCAGTTGTCTATTTGCAATATTGAAAACCAATAATAAACAGAATCAAAATGAATTTTCTAAAATCTCAATTACAACCGGGGGAAGAAATAAAATACCGTGCGCGGATTCATTATTTCCTCTTTATAGAGCCGTTATGCCTTATGGTAGGCTCTTTCATTCTGTGTGATGTGTCTGTTCCGATAATGAAATGGCTTGGAATAACGTGCTTTTTCTGGGACTGGTTTCGCTCGTACAGCGAGTTTGTATCAAGATCGGCTCCCTTTTTGTCATTACCAACCGGCGGGTGATACTTAAAACGGGTATCATCCGCAGGCGGGTGGCAGAGCTGGTGCTGAATAAGTGCGAGGGCTTGCAAGCCACCCAAAGCGTAACGGGACGGATATTCGGTTACGGTACGCTGGTGGTAACAACAGGAGGTGCAACCAACTGTTATTACTTTGTCGGCAAACATTTTGATTTTAAACGGGTTATAAATATCCAGATAGGATGAGATACAAAGACAGCAATATGACATATTTAGAAAAAAAATGTTCTAATGAACAAACTTTTTTGTTCAACAGAATTTGGGTAAATTCGATTAGTAAGTGTTATCTTTGTAGTCTGGCACAGGGCAATATAAATCCTGTGTCCGGAGTGTAGGAAAGAACAGCATATTGTGGGGCTTTAGAAAACAGCCAATTTACGAAAGTTCACCCGAATATGATAGTTTCTCTTTCTGCCTGATCGTGTATATGTGCAAAATCATATATCGAAAGGGCGTAAGGTTACAGAACTATCAGTGGACGGGCGCTTGGCTGTGCCTCTAAAGCCGGTATGTATGTGATTCTTACGCCTGTTTTCGTTTAATGATTAAATATTACGAATATGGTAGGAACAACAGACAAATTTTCAGAAGAGAGGGCTAACGAACTTACACGCACCGAAGTTGCAAACCTTTTGCAGCCTGTCATTAAACTGCATAGCATTGAGGTAAAAGATGATCGCTTTGAGTTTCCGGGCGTTCATTCTTCTGACGAAGTACCTGAATCCGAATTGCCGGATGAAACAACAAAGACGGTTATACTATTTGAGGATATAGCTTCTATTTCTCCATTTGAAGCTCGTGTCGAGGTGTTATTGCAATGTGGCGAACTCTTTGTTTTTTCTACAACTGACAACGTTAGAACTCACATAAACACCTATAATGATAGTGAAAATATAAACTTCGAAAAGCCTGTAACAGCACGGGATATAGCCGGAAATATCTGGGATGGACTGGAGAAAACACTGGCCTCCGGAAAGAAATAGAAATAGCAAAAAAAACGATGAACATATTGGTAAAATAAGAAAACACCCGAATTACTCCGGGCGTTTTCTTATTTTAGAACTTTATTTACATCTTGAATTAATTTTTTCCATTGGGTACGTTCCTTTTCTGTTAAGTCTTTAGCTTCATGGCCGCGTGTCCACCGAATAAATGTTTTTGCTAATTTATATTTTGAAAAATCAGGAACTTTTTCCGTAAAAACATCAATTATAGGTCTATTGGGTTGCGCTGTAACCGTTGCGGTTACATCAACTTTATATTCATCTTTAACAAGAGCAACTAAAGTATCTCTTAATAAATCTTCTATTTCAGGATGAGCTATATTATTATCACAATAATCCTTTGTGCGCATAATATTTTTATTTCCAAGTGTATGCGTTAAAGTTTCTTGTTTTGCAGCTTGATCTCCTGCGGCATCAGAATCTAAAAGAGCCGCTACTTTAAGGTGATGAGCATAAAGAATGGTTGCATAATAAACAACCTTCCCAGCAGAATTAGCAAAAACGAGAGCGATTTTATCATTAAAAGTTGCAACCTTGCCTGCTGCTAAAAGTTGCGCTATTGCTTCAAAGTACCAATAATCGGTAATGCCTTCCATGACAAGGTTCCGCTGTTGAGCGAAAAGACTTTGCGCTAAATCATATCCCAATGCTTCTTGTAAAGGCAATAACCCGGCAGGATCACTTGACGATAAGGTTAAATGAACTTTCGTACCTTCTTTACGGCTTTTCATTTCTACAACTCGAACAATATCTAATTCATCTGGGCCAACTAAAAAAGGAGAGTGAGTTGTGTATATAGTCTGATTCTTTTCTGCCAGTCGGGAAATTGTATCTCTAAAATCACGCTGTTTAAGACCGTGTAAACTCATTCCCGGCTCATCAAGCAACAGTATCGCGTTTTTATGCTTATCCGTTGCTTCGGCAAAGAATACGACGAAGAACGATACTAACCACTGAAAACCCTCTGAGCGTTGATCTAATTCTATATCTACACCTAAATCATCCTCTACTACCACTTTAAGATACTGTCCGTCAGCCGTAACTTTAAGTTTATCAGCTTCAGGTCTATCAGGATTAGGCATCCATATTGTTTTTATTTCGTTTGTTAATCGAACACTTGCGGCATTAAGTTGATAACTTCTTGTATCTAAAGCATCCTTATATGCTTTTAATGCCGTAGGGTTGTTCGCAGCAGGACTTTGCGTTTTCCCTAAGTCAGATAATTGCCTTGGAGTAAAGCCAAGCAATTTTAGCAAGCAAAGATTTCCATAATCATAATACTCATCATCTAAAATCTTGTTTTCTGTACGATGAGCTAAATGTTCAAGGTGTATTGAGGGTTGTACTCGAAAATAATTATTAAATAGAATAAAAATCGGAGTACGTTTATCTAAAGTTTTTAAGACCTCATCATGTTTGCTATTAAACTGAACTTGTTCCAATAAAGTAGCATGACGAGTCTCTTCTTTTTCGTTTCCTTCTTCTACATAAGGAATCATATTCTCCAACCATGCTTTCAGTTTTGTGGCTTTTTCATCGGAGATTTTCTCAAAATCATACCAGGCTGTGGTTAGTGTTTTATATTGTTCACTTGGTTTTTTAGGATCAATAGCACCTTCTGCAATAGTTGCTGGAGATGTGTAGTTACTATCCAAATGCGCTACTAATCGGGCTAAGTCAGTCTTAATATCTTTAAAAGTGACTTTGGCTGGAGCATTTTCGAGAGCATGATACGCTTGATTATTCAAATTTCGCCAAAGTTTGTAAATGCAATTTTTAAATTCCTCTGGCAATAAGGCTTTATCGTCATCATCCAATTCGAAGTAACCAGTTACTACCGTTACTTTGCTCGGATCAACATTACCTGTGGTTATATCATTATATAATGATCTCGGATAATCGCGTAATGCTTCAAAACCAGGCACATCATCAGGCTTACTTAATTGTTGTAAAGCTTTAAGCAAAACAGTTTTTCCAGCCTCATTTGGGCCGACTAAAATGGTTTTCAATCGTTCTATCTCAAATTCTCCACTATCTATAATACTACGATAGTTCTGAACACGTGCCTTGATTAACTTCATATCCAATTTGTTTAAAAAATAGCATATGCAAAGATACGATATTTTTACGTCCTAACAAGGACTGTAAATGAAATATAACTAATTAGTATACAGATAAGTTTCTGAGATACATTGCAAAAACTCTCATATAGGGCTTCTCGCTACTTTTTCTCCCACTTTCATCTAAAAAGTAACGGCGGAAAAATCCGCCGTTCACTTATTCTATATTAGCTCCAAATATATCATTGAAGAATGTAACCAATTCTTTTCGGTGCAGGCTGTCCCAATACAGCGATGCGGGATGATACGGTTCATGTCGTCCTATTTCGTAGGCGATGTCAATTTTAGTAAAACGTTTACCTTCCTCATAGCGTTTTTTCGTGCTGGATAGCCAGTTATTTCGTCTTTGTTCCTGCTGTATTGCTATTAATTGGGTTAGCATATAAGCATAATTTTCGCCAACTGTATGCCCCGATTCCATTTTATAGGGGCTTTCCATGCAATCCTTACATTGCCTGATGGCGGCATTGAGGTCTGTTACCTCAATGCTGTTTCCTGTGATGTCTTTTATTGTTTTCATGCTTTCTCTTTTTGAAATTTTGAACTATACCATGCGTCCCGATAATTGTTGCCTAACAGATTAAATGCTCCTGTCAGTCCGCTATCCTGTGCATATTTCTTGGCTTCACTAATGGTATCGAACTCGCCTAACCTTTGAAAGCCTAAAAATAAGATGTACCTGTCCTTGCTTTTCTCGGCTATCCATTCATTCCTACGGGAACGGCATTCCTCCAAAGTCGGTGCTACCGTACTGAACAATTCCCCGCCCGTATGTCTGTAATCGTATTGGTAAAATGTTTGCTTCGGACGGTGGGCAGGTCGGAATGTGGTGTAATCCTCCTGTCCCTGTTCGCATACGGAACAACCGTTGTTGTTGATTGAATTTGTTTTCATTACTGTATCTTGTTTTAGTTTAAATTGTCTATTATTCTCACTGGGGTATTTTTTGCAAGCCATTCTTTTACGCAATCCATGTTGTATTCAGAGGTAATAATGGCGGTATGTTCGTCAATCTGTGTAAATCGGGAACTCTCGTAATTATCAATCCATTCTTTTAGATTGACTGTCTGCCAATTAGTGTAATCATTGGTAAACATTTTGTTTATTTCCCGAATGGTCTGTGAAAAAGTAACCCTGATAGTTTGGTATTGGTCGTCTATGATTTCCAAATGATGAAGCGAGCCGAACTCGTCATGCAATCGGGCAGAAGCGAAGTCGTATTCGTATAGTTCGCCACCCCAGTTATGCGGTTCATCAAAGCGGATTTTTACTTCTGCGGTGTGTTCATATATATCTGCTTCTTCTATAACTCCTGTTACCATTAAGCCTGTAAAAATGCACTTACAACGCTTTCCTATTATGCTCTCGTTTACTTCTGTTGTTTTCATATCTATTGATGTTGTTGATTATTAAAAGAATGATAATTCTAATTGTACAGGTTTACG
>JAISES010000051.1 GCA_031263965.1 Prevotella sp.
GTTGGGATAGCGGGTTGTCGTATACTAACAATGAGGCAAACTTTTTTAAACTCATAAGATACAACCCTGAAACTTCGGCAACAAAGTTAAAATCCGAATTTATCAGTTCTCTTCACTACGACGATGGTTATGTCTATCTCGGGACTAAGCATGGCGGTATCAGCAGATTTAATACAAAAACAAAGGAAGTCGACCTCTTCTTATATGAAAAGAGCTTGATCCCTTCTGTGACGAGCATGATATCGGATAGAAAAAATATATTTGCGGCTGTTTCCAACGATATTGTCGTTATCGACAAAAAAACTAAAAAAATAAGGGGTAAACTATTAACTTCAAATTATATCTTCTGTTTGGCCTTCGACAAATATAACCGTATATGGGCTGCTACTGCAGATGGTCTCGATTGTTTCCAACCGGATGGAAATAGTTATAAGAAGCTTTTGTCGGTAACTGCTTCGTCATCAAAACCTCTATCCACAAACCTTTTGCATAGTATATATTCGGATTTGGAAAAGAACGAATTGATAATTACTTCCGCATCGGGAATCAACAGGGTATTATTTAACAAAGCCGGCGATATTAAAGATATTGTCCATTATAAATCCAAACAAGGGGAAAAAGGAAGCTTAAGTGGTGATTATCTCTGGCCGGTCGATAAAGAGAACGATTCTATATATTGGGTTGGCTCGCTGGGTAGCGGGTTGAACAAAGTAATATTTAAAGACTCGAATGGTAATTATGACTACAAAGCCGAATATTATGGAGTAGAGTCCGGTGCGCCGTCAAATGATATAGAAAGTGTGGAAATCGATAAATATGGGAATATATGGTGCGGGGGATATTCTCTTACCTATTTTAATCCGGGCTCTAAAAGGTTTAATACATTCGATATGAGCGACGGCCTTCAAAGTTATATGTTCGGTACATCTTCTTCATGTAAAGATGCCGATGCTAATCTATATTTTGGCGGAGCCGAAGGAATGAATTATTTTACTCCGCAAAGTAATATCGACGAAGTCATTCCTCCCTCTGTTTCTTTTTCGAGAATGTATGTTGCCGGAAAACCGGTCGATTCCGATATTGAATACTCTTCGAATATAACCCTGAAACACAATAACAATAACTTTTCTATAGATTTTTCGCCGTTGCTTTACAAGAAAGGGAAACATATCCGGTACCGGTACAAGCTAAACGGGTATGATCAGGATTGGCGATATATCGAAATGGGAGAAGAGCTGAAAGTTTCTTATCATAAGGTTCCATATGGTAAATATACGCTGATCGTTAATTCGCGGGGATGGAAGGATTGGGATGAAGAGATCTCTGAAATCGGCATAACAATACTTCCTCCGTTTTGGCTATCGTGGTGGGCAGTCACAATATATTGCATTCTTTTTGTTACGCTCGTTTATTTTATAAGCAGATCATTATTTAAATGGTTGCAAATGAAGCAGATCATTGCTATCCAGAAGAAACGGGAGGAGCAAAGTGAAGAAATCATGCAAATGAAAATAAATTTCTTTACAGATGTTGCCCATGAATTCAGAACCCCTTTAACTCTGATAAATACCGGAGTTGCCGAAATAGAGGAATCGGACACAGAGATGAAGGATGATAAGTTTTTCGGATTGATCAAGAAGAATAGCAATAAGCTACTGAAGCTTATCAATGAATTATTGGATTTTCACCGGTTTGACATTAATGGAATAAAACTGAATACGGCTTATGTGTCTGCAATAGATTATCTTAATCAGATATTCGAAGAATTCTCGGGTTGGGCGCATTTGAAAGGGATTAAAATACAAACGCAAACTCCTCAGGAAGACATTAATTTATGGCTGGATGAGGAACATTTAAGCAAAGTGATCTCTAATATAATATCAAACAGTATAAAAAACTCGAAGCAAGAGGATGCTATAATAAATATATCCGTTTTGGCAGGTAATCTAAGAAAGACCGACACTTTTTTTAAAGAGTCATATTCATACATTGACAGCTTGTATGGAGATAAACATTTGATAGTTAAAGTTCGGGACAATGGATCCGGGATAGATTCACGATTTCTTTCTCTTATTTTCGAACGGTTTTTTCAGATAAATAATCAATTGAACAAAGGCTCCGGTATTGGCTTGGCGCTAGTTAAATCTATAATGCGCATGCATCAGGGAGGGCTGATTATAAGCAGCGAATTGGGTAAAGGTACTGAGTTTGTTATAGGAATTCCGCTGGATGATTCTTACCTCAAGGATATAAATAAATCTGAAACGAGTAAATTCGACATGGAAAGGTATTTATATAATATTGCAGTTGAATATGAGGATCTGGATACCGGTAGAGGAGAAGTAAATGCTGTAAACAGCAATAAACCGACTCTGCTGTTGGCGGATGATAATAAGGAAATACTGATGGTTCTCAAGTCGCTGTTGAAGAATGATTACAATATCCTTACAGCTCCCGATGGAGAAGAGGCCCTGCTGATATCCAATTCTCATTATCCTGATCTTATTATTACAGATGTTATGATGCCGAAGATGGACGGTATTGAGCTATGTGCCAGATTGAAAAACAATTTGCAAACTTGCCTGATTCCGGTTGTAATGCTTACGGCAAAAGCTATGCCCGAAAACCAGATAGAAGGAATAGAAAGCGGAGCGGATGCGTATATTTCAAAACCTTTCGATCTGAGGGTTATAAAAGCAACAGTAAAAAATTTACTGAGGAAGACAAAGCAAATACAAGAATTAAATAAAGATAATACCCATTTGCAACAAGGGATAAAACAGAAACTGAAAGATGAGGAAACCTATAATCTTTTTACACGGTTTGTCGATCTGGTTGAAAAAAATCTTTCAAATCCCGGTTTCTCTGTCGATTTCTTATGTTCGGAAATAGGCCTGAACAGGACAAAATTATATAGTACAATAAAGGATATAACCGAAATGACCCTGGGACAGTACATCCTGAAATTGCGCCTGGATAGAGCCGCCAACCTTTTGAGCACGACGAATAAAACAGTCACGGAAGTGGTTTTCAGCATAGGGATCGAAAGCCCGTCTTATTTCACCAAGGCATTCAAAGCTCAGTTTGGCATATCTCCTTCGGATTTTAAAAATAAACACAATTGATAAATAATAATTGCTATGAAGAAAATTCTCTTTTTTATCCTGATCTCTTTATCTATAAACCTTAATGCTCAATATATTTCAGATATCGACATATTGCCTGACGAAAAGTGGTGGGGCGGAGCGACAAAACAGGGTAGCCATATGCCCTACGGGATCAGCCCTGTCATTGACCTGCAATATGACAATTTCGACAACCAGACTTCACCCTTTTTAGTATCTAATAAGGGGCGTTATATTTGGAGCGATTCCCCTTTCACATACCGGTTTAAGGATAATAATATACATATTATATCCTCTACCGGGCCGGTTAGAGTAAGCACAGCCGGAAACACGCTGAGGGAAACATATCTGGCTGCTTGCAAGGCTCATTTTAACCCATCGGGGGAAATACCTCCTCACATTTTGTTCAAAAAGCCTCAGTATAATACATGGATAGAGCTTATGTATGATCAGAGCCAGGCCGGAGTGCTTGATTATGCCAGGAATATCATAGCAAATGGAATGCCTGCCGGAATTTTGATGATAGATGACAACTGGCAAAAGTATTATGGTAATTTTGAATTTAAAAAAGAAACTTTTCCCGAACCTGAAACTCTTATGAACGAGCTTCATGCTATGGGCTTTAAAGTCATGCTGTGGATATGCCCGTTTGTCAGCCCTGATAGCAGGGAGTTCCGTTATCTGAAAAGCAAAGGGTATTTAATTAAAAGGAAGGGATCCGGCGAGCCGGCATTGATCCGTTGGTGGAATGGATATAGTGCCTGTTATGACTTGAGCAACCCCCAGGCTTACAACTCTCTGCTTTCGACACTGAATAATTTCTCTAAAGAATATAATGTGGACGGATTCAAATTCGATGCAGGAGATGCGAAGATGTATAACGAAGAGTATATTGATGTTTACGACGGGAAATCTTATGGAGTTTATCAGAGCGAACTTTGGGCAAAAATGGGATTGGAGTTTCCTTATAACGAATACCGTGCCTGCTGGAAAATGGGAGGACAAGCTCTCGTACAGCGGTTACATGATAAAACTTATTCTTGGAGAGATATACGATTGTTGATCCCGGATATGCTTGCTGCCGGACTTTTAGGACATGCTTATACTTGCCCCGATATGATTGGCGGAGGAGAATACTCCAGTTTCTTAAATGTAGATTCCGATAGTTTCGATCAGCAATTAATTGTACGTTCTTGCCAGATACATGCAATGATGCCGATGATGCAATTCTCGGTAGCACCGTGGAGGATATTGGATAAGAAGCATTTGGATATCTGTGTCAAATTTGCGAAGCACCACGAAGCTTTAGGCGACTATATCCTTTCTTATGCAAAAATAGCATCCGAAACAGGTGAGCCGATAATGCGCCACATGGAATACTCTTTCCCCGGCGAAGGATTTGAAGAATGCAGGGATCAGTTTATGCTGGGCGATAAATATCTGGTTGCTCCTGTGGTGACAAAAGAAAACACCCGGAGCGTTAAGTTGCCAAAGGGGAAATGGCTCGACGATGAAGGTAAAACATACAAAGGAGGAAAAGAATATACCTTCATGGATATTCCGTTAGAGCGTTTGCCTTGGTTCGAGAAGATAAAGTGATTATTCGCAGGTGATTATCTATTGATAATAAAATGTTATTTTAATCATAAATTCATTGAAAATGGAACAGAAAATAAAATCAGAACGCCTGGTCTCAATAGATGTTCTCAGAGGTTTCGATATGTTTTTTCTGGTAGGTGCCGGCGATATATTGCGCCGACTGGTTGGTACATTTGATTCAGGTTTTGCTGAATCTGTGATGCATCAGCTTGAGCATGCAGATTGGGTTGGATTTACTGCATGGGATATAATCATGCCGCTGTTCCTTTTTACGTCAGGCTTATCCATGCCTTTATCTTTCGGGAAGCAGCGGTCGCAAGGATTGACAACATTGCAGTTACATAAGAAAGTTATTAAACGTTTCCTTATATTATTCTTTTTAG
>JAISES010000071.1 GCA_031263965.1 Prevotella sp.
GCTACGTTGCGCTGATAACGACGTAAAACTTCCAATTCTGATATGGGTAATTCATATTTCATGGTGCAAATATCGAAATTTTCTCTGATTTTTCGCAAAACAATTACTTTTGAGTATAAGATCGACAACGGGGTATTGATACGTACCCGCACTGATTCCAAGCTGGCCGACACGAGCGACTTTAACATAGGCGACAGGATCAGGATCATGCTCGGTTACACGAACGATCCTAAAATAGCCGCGTTGGCAAAAGCCGACGGGTTTGGAAAGTCATTGCATAACGATACCGAAAAGCTGAAAACATATAAGGAGCAGCTGGAAATAATGTTTGACGGGTATATTACCAGGTGCAGCGTATCGACCCCGATCGAACTGGAATGTGAAAACCTTGCCAGCGGGTTAAAAAAAATATCCTGTCCTAAAGTTGCAGCTTCAACAAACAAGACGGTTAATGACTTTTTATCGGAAAAAGGGAAATGGAAACTGCTTAAAAATTCAGGTTTGAAATTACATCCCTCTACGGAAGCCTGCGATATTAATATCGGCGGGGTCGGCCTGACCCCCGACTTAACCGTTGCGGATGTCCTGACCACATGGAGTAAATATAAGCTTTTCGCCTATGTAAAGGATAATAATGGAGAGCCGTGCATAGCTGTCGGCCGTTCTTACTTTTCAAATGCGGGTAAAGATTCCGTGCTGAATAAAGATTCCAGCGAAATCAAGAAAATCTATTTCAATTACCATGTCGCCAGCGACGATCTTTCCCTGACGCATACCGATAAAAATTTTTTAGCTGTAGAAGCGACATCATGGGGAAAAGATGATAAGCAGTACCATATAACGATAAGGAAAAACCCTGATTATAACATATCCAAACCCGATCCCAACACTAAACCATACCAGCTGTTAAACGAAATCAAGCTGTCCAAAAAGGCCCGGCAAATGGGAATTACCGCATTGAGCGGCTCCAAAGATAAGGTCGATCTCAGCCGGTATACGATCATTCCTTACATGTCCAGAAAAATAGGGATCAGTAACGACGACCTTATAGAGGAAGCAAAAAAATATTTTGAAAGCTATAACATGAACGGGATAGACGGTTCGCTTACCCTGTTCGGAGACCTGGAACTGAAAACAGGAGAAAAGGTCGAGCTTATAGATACGCGGTTCCCGCAAAGGAACGGGTATTACCTGGTAGATGAAATAACCACAAAATTCGGAGTCGGCGGATACCGGCAAACCATTAAGATCCCCTACTTAATATTGTCCACATACAAACCGGAGAACAATGAGGAAAAATAATACATATCCGGGCAGCAACCAGTCGATAAGGGAGGCTATCCAGAAAATAGCCTTGCATGGACTGGTCAACCCATCCACGGGAACGGTTCATGATACGGCAAAGATCACGGGGTACGTCGCCAAAATACATACCGATGGAGACCTTGCGGGAACGATCGACGTCCAGGAGTACCTCGCCTTATCCGTCGCTGAAGATGAAGGCGCGAAAATGGGTTATCACGAGGGCGTTTATCTGAGCGCAATACAGGATAATTCAAAAGGCATGGTGATTATCCCTAAATTATATTCCGAGGTAACAATTGTTATCGATCCGGAAACAAAACAGGAATATGTATCCATGTTCTCCCATGTCGATATTATCCGGCTTGATTCCCATGAGGAAGTAGTTATCGGCGTTACGGAACGCGAGGAATATGACCTGGAGGATGAAGACTCCCCGGATATCAAGGACCTGGAAGAAACAGGCGTGTATGCCCGGACAACATATATAAAAAACTCATCCATCACAGAGGTTCAGGGCGAAGGGGAATCCGATCATACTATCCAGACCATAGACGATACTAAATTCCAGGTAATTGCGGGAAACAACAAAAGCTCCCAGCTGATCGACAAGAAAAAGATACAGTTGAAGCATGATAAAGCGGAAATGACTTTGGATGACGGCTCCGCTACATTAAAGCGCGGTTCTTCCTCCGTTATCGCTAAAGACGGCGTTGTTTACCTGGGAAATGAGAGCGGCGTTGACGATGCCGTTCTGGGCGCTGAGCTGGCAACCATATTGATGGATATATTGAATTATATCAGCCAGGTAAAAACTACCACGCAGTTAGGACCGCAACCGCCCCTTAATGTAGCTCAGTTCATTGCATTGAAAGCAAAGATCAATTCATTTAAAAATTCCCATTCAGGGTTCTTAACTAAAAAAGTACAGGTACAAAAATAATGGCGGAAGTAAGTTTGATTTTTGACGAGAACAGTATCGATAAAGAAACCTCCTTATATGAATTATATAGCAGGTTTTATGAAGGTATGTGGACCGCTAATACGGTAGATGCCCCTGATTTTTCAGACAATCCACCGCTGACCGCGAACGGGGAGATCGATATAGAGGCCATCGACAAGAAAATGGCGGAATATTCCACTGTCCTGATGAAAAACTCAGCTTATATGATGGCTAATTCCATTCTTTCAACATTGAATGGAAATGGATCCGGAGGAGCTGGCGGGGCTGGTTTCCTGTCACGCAGCGGGGACGCCATGGAAGGGCAGCTTGGCGCGTTGTATGGCTTCCAGGCAGGTTATGACGGCTCCCTGATACTGGAAACAACGATCAATGCGGATGAAAAGAAGCTTGCAAAAATTTACGGAGGACTGATCGTTGAGGAGGATGCCGGTATTGCGGGGAAATTAAACCTCGGCAATAATGGTATTTATATGTCCAATACCAATGTTCTCTTTTATGCAGACAACAAATTAAATATTGCTTCAGGGTATATTGCTTTGAAAGGAGAAGTATCTGTCGATGGGATATTTAAGCTTGGTCAGCTTGTTATTAATGACAACGGACTGTTTTTTAATGATAAAGAATTCTATCATGGCTACAACAGCAATAAACAGGATGTCGATTGGAACATGCGCGACGGACATGTTTATGGCGCCCTGCGAGTTGACGGGCAAACGGCGTTATATGGAACTTTATCCGCAAACAATGGTTTCAGCCTGGGCGCAGGCAACCAATCCCTGCTTTACTCCTATAAAAAAGACGGAGGGGAGGATTTCCTTCAGTTAGCCGCCGATTTAAATTTATGTCCGGGGTATGGGATTCAATTCGATGGGAAATATATCATTAAAGTCAGGGGAGGGTCGGACAATATCGTTTCTTTCTCTGCTCCGGGAATGATCCTGAATCTTGGCGACAGCGACAATGAAACAGCGACAGAAAGAATAGCGTTACAAACAGGGATATATAACTATAATAGCGCTTACCGGATAGTCAGCGAGTATGGGGACGGTAATTTCCCGAATTCATTCAGCGCCGGATGCGGTAATTCCGGACCTACGGTTTTACAGACATACTATAAATCAGGGGATGACTGCGGCGCCGTGTTTGCTGAAAAGATCCGCCTGGGTAATAGTTCGGGGCCTTCGTTTTATGCGGCGGATATTCAAACGGTCGTATTTGAAGCTCCTTATATTCATGTTATAAATAATATACAGCAAACGGATCATGTACAAAGTTCCATACGATACAGGCAAACCGGCAGTTTATTCAGGGATCAAAGCCGGGCGTGGTCCGCGAGCCTTTATTTTAATACGGATGCCGAGTTTTTTGTTTTTAATAAACCTGTTGAAGCCGTAAGTTTTTCAATCATCAGTGAACAATATAAAACTAGATTACTGGAAAATGCACTATTCTTTAATGACGGGATATTTTTCGAAGGGATCACCGGCGGAATCCTGCATAGCGGGAATGCGTATTTTACCGGCAGTTTAGGCTCGCGGCAATTCGCCGGTGGATTTGCAGGCTATGGGTGGGGTATCAGCCAGGATAAAACCGATGGGAATACCGGCGCAACATTTGATGAACTGACGATTCGTAAAAAGATGCGGGTCTATGAGTTGGAAGTGCAAAAATCAACAGTAACAAACGGGTCGTTGTGGGTCAGCGATTCCTGCTCCGGCGACCTGGTTGAAGAAATAGCTTAGTATATATGTCTGTATTCAATTATAAAAAATACAAAGTTTCTTTAAAATACGATTCAAAGAAAACACAGGGCTTACGCACCGGAGATATTGTCAGACGGCAATATTCCGATGGGAAGAATGTGATCTATTCTTTGATGTGCGTGCTGGATTACGGTACGGACAAAGCTGTCGGGGATGATAATGAAATAAAAGAACAGCCGTTTTTTATTGCCGCTTTATTAGAAGGGGATGCACCGCAAACAGAAGAGATCCTTGATTTTATGAGAATTACCAATCTGTTTGATTTAAACCGTTCCGGCGCTTTATACCTGACCGCTTCCGACGACCAGTCCCCTTATATGGACGTTATCGATGGAATCGGAAGGAACAAAAGCGTATGCTGGCCTGAAAGTATTGCCGGTACCGGCAACATAGACTCCATGTCCCAATACATTATCCAGGGCAAAGAATATGTTTTCACCGAATATATCCAATCGGAATATAGCCATTGCCGGATCTGCCGTTTAATTAAAAACCTGATTTCTTATTCCGGTTTTATCGGATTACAGCAGGATTTTTATCAATATGTTGAAAATCCCCAGCGGGTTTTGATTTCATATAAAATCAAGTCCAGCCGCAAACTTCAGAATATCAACGGTTCATTGGAATATTCAAATGGCTCCCGCGTCGATGGGGAAGTAACCATTACTTCCGGCACAGAGTGGGAGTATAAATTCCATACAATCACGGTTGACTGGTCGGGAAGACATTTAAGAACATTCAAATTAAACCTAAACGACAAGTTAAAGAACGGGGATGAGGTCTGGGTGGCGGATTTTAACATCATCTTACTTTCCAGCATTACCGGATTCCAGGAAGCCAGCCATATCCGGATAGGGAAAATGGACGGGGTAAACGATCCCGTTTTTGGTAAACTTGACGGATATGGAGGCTATCTGCAAAAGTTATACGCTTCCCGTTCCGCTCATATTTCCGGCACATTGACTGCCGGAGATGAAAATGGTTTTGCGGCTACTTTTTATGCGGGAAAGATTCATAAAAACGCGTTTGTAAATTCATTAAATGTCAGTTTTGAGTCGGATGTCAGCATCGATACGGCTATTAAAAACCCGACGGGCGTCGGCGCGGTATACGTTTCATCCGCCCAGTTTACGGCAAACGCCCAGACATCCGGCTGGTTAAAAAGTAAAACAGGAAATAAATACTGCTTTTCATTTTGGTTATATGCGAAAAACAGTTGTACTTTTTACGTCCTTCAAAACGGTACAACCATAGGCATAATCAGCATAGATCAATTCAATACCCATCAATGGAACAGGCATCATGCCGTTTTTGAAATAAATGAAGCGGTAATAGCGGCAGACAACTTATTGCTTACGCTGATCCCTGAATTTTCTACAACCATATCCGAATCGGACGGGAACGTCCAGGATGAAAACCTGTTCTTTTTCACCGCCCCCCAATTAGAAGCGGGAGAACATGCGACACAATACCAACCTACAGACGGGATTCTCAATATGGTTGAAGATTACGGGGCATGGTTTTCCCGCGGCGGTATTGGGGGAACGATCCAAAACCCGTTGCTGCAACTCAATTATAACGGAGAAGGAAGCATCGGCACACGGACAGGATCTTTCCTGCTGAAGGTTGACGGAAGCGGATATCTGGCAAATAAAAATATAAGGTGGGATGATTCCGGGAAAGTAACATTCGGAAAAGACGTTACACTGAACTGGGATAATTTAGGGGAAGACGCCCAGTCCGAAATTGCTTCAAAATCAATAAAATTAGCCGGGGGAAACAGCATTACCGTAATTAACAACTCCATGTCCGGAGAAACGGCTTATTCTCCTTCGAAAATAAAACTGGAAATATCCGCGGAAGGCTTTGACCTGCCGGAAAGCGTTATCTCCTGGTTTTACCTGATCCGCGACGGGAGTTATGTGAAAATACACGGGCATTCCGGCAGTTCGTTGACAATAGAGCCTACCGGCGGATATTGGCTTGAAGGCGATACCTGTAATATAAAATGTGTTGCCTTATTTAACCAAAACGAATACACAGACACTATTCTTATCCAAAAGAATGTAACGCAAGGGTATGAGATCATTATAACTTCAACGAACGGCGATATTTTCAAGAACGGCGATTGCGAGACAACACTGAATGCCAGCGTCTACTTTCAGGGCGTATTGGTTCCTGAAGAGCAGGTAACTGAAAATTTTGAATTTACCTGGAGGCGGTACACCCCAGACGGCATGGAAATAACCGGTTGGGGTCAACCCATCGACATCCATCAACCCGTAATTACCCTGAATTATGATCTGTACAATACAGAAAAGATCTCATGTGAAATAACATCAAAATCGACATCATTTATCCTTGGGCAGGGAATATTGGGGAGAGATACTGTAGAAGCGACAAAATTGGTATCATTTGCCCTCGGACAAGGAAGATTAGAAAAATATACTATAGAAACAAATGAAATGGTATCGTTTATACTTGGACAAGAAACAGTAGGAAAAAATATTAAAGAAACAAATGAGTAAGTTAGATAAACAGTTTACCGATGGGGCGACCCTTTATGCAGCCGAGCTGAATGAACTGGTCGACGCAATCAATGAGATAGATGAATCGAATGAAGAAAAAGTCAACAAAATACAGGGTAAGGAACTGTCAACAAATGATTTTACAGATGAACTGAAAGAACGGTTAACCGCTTTGCCGGAATTTGAAAAGGATGGCGCCGGGAATATGTATTTATCCGATGACGGAACATACAAAAAGATCGAAGCAGCCTCCGGAGGCCTGGTCAACGTGTCCAATGACAACAATACCTATAACTATGCCGCAAAGCAGACAGCCCGGAATGCCGTACTGACTAAAGACCGGATAAAAGGGCAGGTTATCACCTACCGGCTAAATACAGGGGAATGGGTATTGGATCTGTTTACAGGCGACTCCGTGGGATTATGGAGTGACGCGGCAAACTGGAAAAGTTATCTGGTATCATCCGATCTGGCGGGCATACTGGCAGATATAGAGGCCTTAAAAAATAAAGTCACCGTAACGGATAACCGCACTCAGAATATTCCGGACA
>JAISES010000094.1 GCA_031263965.1 Prevotella sp.
GTGTAAAACATATTCCTTATTTCTTGTTTAGATTAACTAATATTTATGCATAAAAAAACTCCACAAGAATTCGGGTTGATCCCAACAAAGTCATTAAAAATTAAGAATGAGAAATGGATGAAAATGTGTAGAGGTTTGTTACTTTTTAGTTAAAAACGGGAAAAGTGAAAAACGAAGAGTGAAAAGTGAAAAATCTTGTATCTTGTATCTCGTAACTTGTAACTAGTAACTCGTTCACTGTAGAAGTTTGTTACTTTTTAGTTAAAATAGCTCTGAAAGAGCGTAATCTATTAGCGTAGGGCAACGCCATACGACCTTGAATGTGAATGAAACGACGCCCTGTAAGGGCATAATCAATAATTCGCTTTCTGATGTTGCCCTTTGGCTTCGCTTCACTCTGCCGAACGATGTTTCAGGGCGTCGTTGATACCTTCACTGATACACAGGGCGTTGTCCTGTGCCGGGAGATATAAGGCTTTCAGCCTTAACTTAATGGTATTGTGTTAAACCAAAAGAAAAAAGCAAAAAATCCATCTGAAAATACCTATAAAAAAGATTTGCTATAAAATTTAAACAGTTTCTTAATATTTTCGATAAAATTTAAATAGTTTCTAAGATTCAGGATATGGACAAAAAAGGTAAAATATTGCTAGTCGATGATAATGAGGATATATTGTTTGCCCTCAATGCATTGTTGCTTCCCCATGTAGAGAAAGTAAAAGCAACTACAATACCCGAAAAAACAGAGAAGTATATTGATGAATATCAACCGGATATTATTTTACTTGATATGAACTTTCAACGCGATACGGTAAGTGGAAAAGAAGGCTTCTTCTGGTTGGATAAAATACTAAAAGCAGACCCCACGGCAGTGGTGATATTGATGACCGCATATGCCGATACCGAAAAAGCAGTGCAGGCAATTAAGGCCGGAGCTACTGATTTCATCGCCAAACCCTGGGAAAATGAAAAATTACTGGCTACGATCCTCTCCGGTTTGAAACTGAAAGAATCGCAAAAGCAGGTAGATACGCTCAAAAGCCAGGTACAGGCATTGAATACGTCCGAATCGGGTCTGGAAATAATAGGAGAATCGGAAGCCATGCAAGAGGTTTTCTCTTTGATAGATAAATTGTCGGGCACAGACGCCAATATCCTGATCCTGGGTGAAAACGGAACAGGCAAAGACTTGGTAGCAAAGGCAATTTATAATAATTCTCCCCGGGCCAAAAATATATTTGTCAGCATCGATTTGGGAAGTATCTCCGAATCCCTGTTCGAGAGCGAGCTCTTTGGCTATGAGAAAGGAGCCTTCACTGATGCGAAAAAAGAAAAGTCCGGCAGAATGGAAATCGCATCCGGAGGCACTTTGTTTCTCGATGAAATTGCTAACCTGTCCATCCCTATGCAGGCTAAGATGCTTACCGCAATAGAAAAGAAAAGCATATTCCGGTTAGGATCGACGAAAGATATCCCGATTGATGTCCGCTTTATAAGCGCTACCAATGCGGATATTTACCAGTCGGTGGAGGACGGGGATTTCAGGCAGGATTTGCTTTATCGGATTAACACGATCGAAATACACATCCCTCCTCTGCGAGACAGGGGGAATGATATAATCCTGCTTGCCGAACATTTTCTTCGTAAGTATGCATATAAATATAAAAAGGATGTACAGGGCTTTTCTGTTGATATAAAGAAGAAACTGTTGGCATACGATTGGCCGGGAAATGTACGGGAATTACAAAATGCTGTCGAGAGAGCCGTGATTCTGTCTAATGGCAGGTTGCTGAGAACGGACGATTTTACTTTTTCACCTCCTAAAATCAAAAACAGGAAAGAAGTTTTAGATTTGGAGACGATAGAGCGCGAGGCGATAGAAAAAGCGTTGAAATTGAGCGATGGCAATTTAAATAAGGCTGCCGGCATGTTAGGCATCAGCAGATTTGCATTGTACCGGAAAATAAATAAGAGATAATGAAGAAATATAAGAGATCTTTAGTCGCCCGTATTCTTTTGTTGATCCTGTTATCCTTAGCTATAGGCTTGTCTTTTGGCTGTCATATCTATTGGGCGGTATTGCCCTTGATAATAACCGCAATCTGGTCGGCTCGATTGTTATTCGGATTCTTCTACAGAACGGTAACAGATATTAGCCGTTTGATAAATGCCATCCGGTTTTCGGAGTTCAATATCTCGTTCAAGGGGTTTGAGGATAAAGGCCTTTATCCGGAATTGGTTTCCGAAATGGAAAAAGCAATAATCCAGTTCAATAAAAAAGTATATGATATACAAGCCGAACAAAATTTCTATGATATTTTACTGAACAGGATCGATGCCGGACTTATTGTGATAGACGAATCAAAAGAGGTGAGATGGATAAATAAAGCGGCTCTGGATATTCTGGGAAAGCCTCAACCCCGGCTTCTTAACGATTTGCAGGTGGTCTCCGCCGAATTGCCTGTAATATTAGATAAATTAAATCCGAGTGAAACACGGACAATAAAGATACAGAATAACAAGAAAGAATATCGATTGTTGGTAACTGCGGTTATGTTTAATATAAAAGGGCTGTCCCAAAAACTGATAACTTTCAAGAATATACAATCGGCATTGGATGAGAATGAGAGTGAGGCATGGAAAAAATTAATCAAGGTTCTTACTCATGAAATGATGAATTCGATAGCTCCTATTATCTCTTTAGCCGATACTTTTTCAAAACCGGATGCACAACAAGGGCAGGATATGGTGTACGGAGCGATGAAAACGATACATCGCCGCAGCAAAAGTCTTGTTGAATTTGTAAATAATTATAAAAAACTCACTCATATCCCTCTTCCGGATTATAGTTTGTTTGAAGCCGGAGAGTTAATAAATGATATAACGAATCTATTCGTCGCAAATGGAGTAAAACTTACAGTGTCCGGCATAGAAAAAATAACTATCAATGCCGACAGGGGACAAATAGAGCAAGTCTTAATCAACCTGATCAAAAATGCATGCGAAGCTTCGTCCGGAAGAGAAAACCCGGATGTAAAAATCGGGATTTCAAAAAATGAATACCAACGCCCTGTTATCATTGTGTCTGATAATGGCTATGGAATTCCTGAAGAACAACTCGATAAAATATTCATCCCTTTTTTCTCCACCAAAAAAGAAGGGTCGGGAATAGGACTTAGTATTTGCAGGCAGATAATCAGCGCGCACGGAGGTGCGATATCTGTTGTTTCGGAGGTGAATAAAGGAACGCAGGTTACTGTCCGGCTGTAGTATCTTGCTGTTTCGTACCCGATTGTTGTATAATAGACAGGGCTATGTACAGCAGAATTCCGGCAGATATTCCTATTATGCCTACGCATACAACCATTCCTATTATAAAAGCAATGAGGAAATAACGGTATTCGTTTCCTTTCAATTTGAGACTTTTTACTTTCAACGAGAACATCGGTATCTCAGATATCATAAGAAGCGAGAAAACTAAAATCCCAACAAGAAAAGTGTAAATCAAGGGTGGAGTTATTACCGGCGCTGTAAATGTAAGCCCATAACAGAAACTTACCCAGAACAGGGCATTGGCAGGGGTGTTAAGTCCGATAAAAGATTCGGTTTGGCGTTTATCTACATTGAATTTGGCCAATCGGAGTCCCGAAAATATAGCCAGTAAAAAAGCTAAATATGGTAAATATCCTATCACTATCGGGTTATGGGATATTTTAAATACATTCTCCGAGAGGAAATAATATACAGCGACGCTGGGCGCAAACCCAAAGCTTATACAATCGGCTAATGAATCCAGTTCTTTACCCATAGGTGAATATGCTTTCAGGAATCTTGCCGCGAAGCCATCCGAGAAGTCAAAGAAAGCTGCTATTATTACCCAGATTACAACCAGCTTGTATTCTCCCTGAAAAGCCATGACTGAAGCAACACACCCTGAAAACAGATTGAAAGAAGTAAATATATTTGGTATGGATTTTCTGATATTCATTATGCGAATTTAGCAATAATGGTTTGGTTTCCTGTTACTTTCTGGTTCATTTCAACTAGTATTTCAGTTCCCGTCGGAAGATATACATCAACACGCGAACCCAATTTTATAAAACCCAGGTGTTCGTCTATGTGGGCTGTTTCCCCAACTTCGGCATATGTAACAATGCGGCGGGCCATTGCTCCTGCTATTTGGCGCAGCAAGATACGGTGACGTTCATCTTCTGTTTCCATCACGACTGTTGAACGCTCGTTTTCCGTGCTCGATTTTGGTAAATATGCTGCCATAAAACGTCCTTCATGATGCTTGGTCAACAGCACTTTTCCATTGATAGGATACCAATTGGCATGCACATTGAACGGAGACATGAATATGGAGACAATTATGCGTTTATCTTTGAAATACTCTCCTTCATAAACTTCTTCTATGGCTACGACTCTACCATCGGCAGAGGCAACGACTATTCCATCGGTATTTCCCTTGAATTGCCGGTAAGGGCTCCTGTAGAAATTAAGTACGATACCAAATAATACTAAGGAAGTTCCGCCTGCGACATAAGATAAAAGAGTGAGGCGGGAAAAATGCCATAATATACCGTTTAATAATACAAGTACTATAAAATATATTGTTAATACACCCCGTCCTTCGTGATGAACTTTCATTATTATGATTATAAAGTAAGCTAATTAATAACGTGCAAAAATATCTTTATTTAGCGATATATACAAATTTGACATCTGAAAATATTAAAGAATACCGGTCTGTGGGTTGATTATGTTCAATTTCTCGCGTCATTGCTTCGGGTAAACCCTCGCAATGACGGGAAAGAGAAGAAAGAACTATAATATGTGCTTTTTCATGGATTTGTTCCGGTGTTGCGCAGCATCAGTTATTTAATCCGGTATCTGCAAAGGAATATTACCGGTTATAATGATGCAAAGGAAATTTGCAGTAAATGGATAAAATTTATTACTTTTGCCGCATTTACCTAACTATAAATACGTATGCATCAATCTGTCAATAAATGGCATGTCTTCTTGAAAGAGATAGCCAACCTGATTTTCTTTTGGTTTTTCGGTGTTGTATTTTTCTTTATTTACAGACTTAGTTTCGTTGCTATATTTCACAAAGAATTGGGAGCGGACTTAGATTTTGGAGAATATTTTAATGCATTTCTCAAAGGATTTAGTTTCGACTGCACTGCTGTATCTTATTTTTTAATTCTGCCGTTATTGGCAACAATCATATTGTCGCCGTTTGGTAAGAGCGTGATAATAAGGAATATCAGAGTCTTTTTTCAATATCTCTTTGTAATACTTTCCACCTTTATATGCCTTATCTCAATTAATTACTACAGGGAATACAACGATCAATTCAATAACTTTCTTTTCCTTGGGCTCGAAGATGATAAAAAAGCAATACTAAACACTATCGTAGAATATTACAATCCTGTGCTTAACTCATTTATACTGATTGCCGGTATTATAGCCGGTATTTTTATTTTCCGGTTTTTTGAAAATAAAAATACGATCTATAACCAATTGGCAAAATTAAAATCAAAGTATGCAAAAATAGGGCTCATTGCGGCTGCATTGGCTTGTTTTACGATGAGTATAAGAGGCAGTGTGGGCAGAGTTCCGACAATCAGGAAATGGGCGTATGTATCTGTCGATCCTTTCCTGAATAAGACGATAATCAATCCGTACAGGTCATTGAAATATGCTTATACCGATTTTAAGGAATTTAATGAAATAGATGGCGCGAATCCATTCGGGGAAGAAAATTTACGTGATTTCTATAACAAAAATGAAGTTGCAGAGGTTATAGAAAAAACAGCGCAGGGCGATAGTCTGATTGGTAAACCCAAGCAGGTTTTCCTGGTTATAATGGAGAGTTACGATACCTGGCCGTTAATGGATAAGTATTTGCCATTCGGATTTTCTAAAAATCTGTACCGCATTGCACAGAACGGCATTCACTTCACTAACTTCCTTCCGGCTTATCAGGCAACATTTTATGCTTATGGAACGATAACATCGGGAATCCCGTATTGTGGGGTAAATATAAGCCGGTTGGCAACAATGAAGGACCGGTACATCTCTTCCATATTTGAACAGTTCAAAGCATTAGGATATAAAACCAATATGTTCTACGGGGGATTTTTGTCGTGGGAGAATATCGGAGAATATACAACCCATCTGGGATGCGAAAATATCTATTCGGGAGCAAATGCCGGAGGGAAATCCGACTCCGGAGAATGGGGTGTAGAGGATGAGAAGCTTTTCGACATGATCCTGCAAAATGTAAATCCCGACGAATACACATTCAACCTGGTGCTTACCTCCAGCTATCATCCCCCTTATGCTATAGATACCGGAAAAAAAGGCTTTATGTATAAAACCGAAGCAGATTTTCCGGAGGAGGTGAAGCAATACTATGCCGGCGGTATGAATATGCCGGAAATGGGGCATCTATGGTATGGAGACTGGGCTATCGGGCAATTTATGGATAAGGCGGAAAAGAAATATGAAGATGCTTTATTCGGCTTTACAGGCGATCATTACGGCCGTAGATTTATAAACCATTCGCCTAACCTGGCTGAACGCTCGGAAGTCCCATTTATATTGTACGGAAAAGGTATCCCTCCAATGAAAAGTTCAACTCCCGGAGGACATGCCGATATTGCTCCGACATTGATAGAGCTTATAGCTCCGGCCGGATTCAGGTATTACAGCTTCGGCTCTTCCATGCTCGACAGCACGAAAGCCTGTGGTGTAGGATTCGAAAAAGTTGTAGATAGAGATTCTCTCTATTATCAGCCTAAAGATGCTATGGTAGATGAAATTTCCCTGGTTGATTTTAAAGAAAAAAAGAATAAACACTTCAAATTTGAAAGGGAGTACAAAGAGCTGATGCGATTATCCTGGCATTATACGGTAAAAGGGAATAAATTAGAATAAATATGATGCCGGTATAAGGTTGCCGGTTATAAATATTTATAGATCATGCGAATCGGAGTGGCGGTAGGGGCAGCCCTTTGTGGCTGCCCGAAAAAATACAACCGGATTGCTTCATCGTTGCACTTCTCGCAATGACGGGAGGAATAGGACATATTTTCTTAACATAATCAAACCACAGACCGGTATTGTTCAATAAATAACAATTTGAACGATATAAATTTAAACGGTTTCTTATTTTAGAATATTTTAAAGTATTACAAATGTATATTCTTGTATCTTTGTCGTTTGTATAGCTATCGTTCCATTTTATGAATAAGATACTGCTTATCTGTTTTATTACAATCCTTACATCGCTTTGCTCATTCGCACAGCAGCAAGATCCTGTTGCCTTGAATATCAACGGGAAACCGATCCTGCGTTCGGAACTGGAATACGCTTACCGGAAAGCGAATGAATCGGGAGTATCTCCGGATAAAGAGTCTTTCGATGACTTCCTCAGGGCGTACATCAATATAAAGCTAAATGTAGAAGAGGCTAAAGCTCAGCATTTAGACACTGTGGGCAATTACAAAAGAGATCTTTCGTCGGCAAGAGTACAACTCTCGTATAAGTATATGGAAGATACCGGATATGAAAATGAATATATCCGGAAAATATATGACCGTACACTCGAAAATGTCGAGATTAACCATGTTCTGCTTCCTTTCGATAAAGAGACCATATTTCCTGCCGACACCATTGTTTTATATAAGCAAGCAGCAGGCTTATACGAAAAACTATTGAAAGACGGGTTTGCCGGAGAAGAATATAATAATAAGAATACACCTGTTACCGGTCTGATTGCTGACTACAGTAAGAGAAACGGTTACGCCGGCTGGGTTGCTCCTTTCATGTTTCCATCCAAAGTGGAGGATGCAATATACGGCTTGTCTGCGGGTGAAATCAGCCGGCCGGTAAGAAGCTCCCGTGGATACCATATCATACAGGTGTTAAACAGGCGTCCTGCCGTAGGTTCTGTCGAACTGGAGCAAGTGGTTTTTGGATTTAGCCACATTCCACCTCCTCAGCACCAGATAGATAGTGTAGGCATAGTGGCATGGCGGGAATATAATAATATACAATCCCAGGCAGACTACAACTCTCTGTGTCAGGAGTTTGCCCAGGTAATGCAAACCGGAGATAAAGGGTGCTATTTGGGTATCGTAAGTTTAGAATCCACAATGCCGCCCTCTTTTTTATCAGCCGCCTTCAATCTCGAAAAAGCGGGGGACATAAGCCAACCTGTGCTGACGGATTATGGATACCATATTATACGGCTGTTGAATAAAATTCCTGTGCCCGAATTCGGGAAGATAAGAAGCAGCCTGAGAAATAAAAT
>JAISES010000060.1 GCA_031263965.1 Prevotella sp.
TATGTTATAAGCGATAATGCATCTATTATGAATAAAGGTTCTTTCACTCACATACGGGATGTGGGACATACTTTGGCTATGTTTCCGGAACGTCGTTAGCCCATAATTTCCATCTTGCGCAGCATCGGTATCTTCATACTTTATCACAAATTTTCCGGATGTAGGCGAGTCTCTGATACTTAGATTGAATACGCCTGTATTATTCGTCAGAATACTGTCAATGTAATATGTTTTCCTTATACCTGTACCATCTGCATAAGGATAGCCAATTGCAACTTTCATTCCGCTGATACCGATAGAGTTTGCAGTTTTATCCACAAGCGTCCCTTTTACTATAAATTTTGCACTTGGAACTCCATATTCAACGATAGGATCATCCCCCCTCCATTATTAGAGTCATAGGAAGCAAATCCTAACAGAGCAAGGATAAACGAAATTACTTTTGAATAGAAAGATATAAATCTGATTTTCATAGCTATATAAATTATATATCATTTTTCACCCTTTTTCTGAACGATCTTTATCTTACCCATATCTTTTACAACCTCTCCTTTATACCAATTTCCATCTCCTTTAGAAAAATCAGGATCTTTAAATTCAACGGTGTCTACGTTCGTTTCAAATTTCTTGTTTTTTGAATCTTCAACCCTCAAAACAAATCTCTGAGAATAAGTTACTTCCGTTATTGCGAACCGCTTGCGGTGATGCAATCCACTTGATATATTCTTTTATGGATTGCTTCGTCGTTGCACTTCTCGCAATGACGTGAGAAATAGAACAATCAGATACGACAATAATTATTTTATAGAACTTAATTATTAATCCAGCATTTATATCTATGATGATTATTCTATTCAAAGAGCTGCTTAAACTATTTCGTTTTTTTCTCGATTTTCTTTTCTTTTTCTATCGTTGCTTTAGCCGGCGTTTTTGACAACTTTGCCTCCAGTTCCTCAACCTGATTTTCCAGACGGTCTATTTCGTAAGCCTGATTATGTATAGTCGTAAGCAAAGCGTTCAACTCTTCATTTTCGATAGAACTGGGAAATTCCGACGCCACTCTTTCCTTAAAATCGCTCAATACGTTCATATATGTATTAAATGCCTCATAAGGAGAAGAATACGGGCTAAATGGCAGTGCATTTTTTGTACCCATATAATAGAAATGATCGCTGGACTGTAAATAGATCCAGTCTTGCAGCAAGCGTCTCGATTGGCTCATGCTAACCCTTTCCGCTATTTCATATAATTTATTGAAAGCTTCCTGTTGCAACGTATTCCCAAGCCATGGAAAGATATCCCTCTCCTCTCCCACCCAAGATACGGGATGCATTGAAGATATTTTATCCACAGGTTTCATTTTTGCTAATACTCCCGATGGTGTAGCAAATCCTATATCCTTTTCTACAGCAAAACGAGGCAATGCTCTCATAAAATCGAAAATACCCGAGCTCTTTTTCTGGAAATTGCCTAATGCTTCATAGTTCATAAACAGATTTATAACCTGCTCTTCTTTGGGCGTAGATGCTATCCAGTTTATAAACTTATCGGCAGTAAGCGGGTATTCACTCCATTCGTAATTAGAGAAGCGTGTCGCTATATCATCGCTAAACTTAGGGTTCCGTACTAAAAGTTTAAGTTTAGGCTGCTCTGCGGACTGATAAACATAGTTAGGACTTTTCCATCCCAATGTTCTTTTGGCGCCGGGCATTAAGATACCCGTAAATCCCATATCATACACTAAACCTGCTATTTCGTCGGAAAATATAAGTTCTGTATTCCTGAATACTTTTGGGCGCAGGCCAAACAGTCCTTCAATTTTATCATCATGTTCTTTTACCTGCTTTTTGAATTCTTCAGGATTGATCAGGGAAGCCAGGGAATGCCCTTGTGTTTCTGATAAAAACTCGACACAACCCGTATCAGCCAGTTCTTTGAAGCCATCGATCACTTCCGGAGCATATATTTCCATCTGATCTAAAGCAACACCTGATATGGAAAATGCAACTTTGAAAGCGCCGTTAGTTTCCTTTATCATGTCCAGGATAAGCCTGTTGGCCGGAACAAAAGAGACCTGGGCTATCTGTTGCATAAAGTCCTCATTGGCAAAATCATCATAATAATAGTGATCGCCTCCGATATTGAAAAATCTGTATCTTTTCAACCTATGCGGCTGATGTATCTGAAAATAGAAGCAAATATTTTTCATATATGGTTATTTTATTATTAACATAGGTTATCGTATATATTTCTCACTTTTTGTCCGGCATATTCCCATTTAATGCCATCGACTTCGTTTTTGCCTTCCACACTCAGGAACTCCGACATAGCATCGTAGGTACATATAGAATAGATGGCATCGGCCATTGCCTCCACATCCCAATAATCGATTTTGACCGCTTTATCTAATATTTCGGCACAACCGGATTGTTTAGATATAATAGTCGGTATACCGCACTGCATAGCTTCGAGCGGAGAAATACCAAAAGGCTCTGATACAGATGGCATTACATATACATCACTCCGTTTAAGCATTTCATAGACCTGCTTTCCTTTTAAGAATCCCGTAAAGTGGAACCGGTCCGAAATTCCCTTCTCGGCAGCGAGATAGATCATCCGCTCCATCATATCACCGCTTCCGGCCATCACAAAACGGATATGTCTGGCTTTCTCCAGTACACGGGCTGCGGCTTCGACAAAATATTCGGGCCCTTTTTGCATTGTTATACGTCCCAGAAAAGTAACGACCTTATCTTTTGTTCCCTTATCGGGATCTATGGCCAATATTTCGGCGCTCAGCGGCTCTACGGCATTATGTACCGTAGATACTTTTGCCGGATCTTGATGGTACTTTTCGATAACAGTATGGCGGGTAAGATCGCTCACACATATGATATGATCCGCGTAATCCATCCCATTCTTTTCCATCTGATACACCTGAGGATTCACATTTCCGCGGCTACGGTCAAAGTCGGTAGCATGTACATGTATCACCAGAGGTTTACCCAATAAATTTTTTGCATGGATACCAGCCGGATATGTAAGCCAGTCGTGGGAATGAATAATATCGAAATCGTAGGTGCGGGCTATGACTCCGGCAACAATAGAGTAATTGTTGATCTCCTCTAAAAGATTATCGGGATACCGGCCGGAAAACTCGATGCAACCCAGATCATTTGTATGCAGATAATTAAAATCGGCATAAATATGATCCCGCAAATTATAATATTCCTGAGGATCCATATATTCAGACAATCTTTCACTAACATAATCCCAATGTACATCGCGCCAGGCGACAGGTGTATTGGATGCTCCGATTATCTTTAAAAAACCCTGGTCTTCATCGCCCCACGGCTTAGGTATTACAAATGTTATATCCATATCGGGCTGCATCGCCATTCCCCTTGTCAGGCCATAGCTGGCGGTTCCTAATCCGCCTAAAATATGTGGGGGAAATTCCCATCCAAACATTAATGCTTTCATATATCGATTAGCTCAATTTTTAATAATTTAATATTCGTCGGCAAAAGCCTTTTGCATATTTAATGCCGATATTACTCCTGCGACATTCATCGCATGCGAGATCGGCCCATGCCCCAGATATGGCATATTACCATCATAAACAGCAGATAATGAACCCACGCAGTCGTTTGCCATTTCATCTTCCACATCAATAAGCAGCCTGTCTAATAAAGAATATCCACTCCGTTGAAACACCTTCATATATGCCTGCATATACGGACTCAACAGCCATGGCCAAGCCCCGCCGTTATAACTGCTGTAAATCTTATCATACTGAGATCCTTCGTAACGGGGACTGAAGCCGATACTTTTAGGACTCAACGAACGTATTCCTTTCGGTGTAAGCAATTCTTTTGTTACTATATCCAATACCGATTTACTCTGGCGCCTGTCTAAAAGAGGATAATCGACAGCTATAGCCAGTAACATATTGGGCCTGACACTCCAGTCCACATAATTACCATCTACATAATCGTACAGGTAACCGCTATCGTTAAGGAATGTCTCTAAAAATGACTCTTTCGTTGAGTTTGCCAACAAAGACATTTCTTTTTCCAGTTCAGTATTATTGGTAACTTTCGCTATTTCCTGATTAAACATCAACGCATTGTACCAAAAAGCATTAATTTCGACCAAACATCCCGTACGCGGCTCTTTGTAAATATCGCCGGCAGATGGCTGGTGCATCCGGCCGGGGTAGCCTACGCTACTGTCCACACTCAAAAGTCCGTTAGCCAAAGGCTTCAGATCCGGATGCTTACCCTCACGAATAAATTCAACTATTTTGATTACCAATGATGCATACTTCGTGTAAAAAGACTCATTGTGACGATTGGAATATTTTTTCAATGCCCTGACCAACCAAAGCAACACATCCGAGTCGCCTATATCTTTAAGAAATCTTCCTGTTACCGGCTTAGCATCCATCAACTGTTCTATCGCAGGAATGGCTGTATCTACTACTTCTTCAAAAATATTATCCTTATCGATTTGCAGTGTTAAACCGGCCAGAGCCATAAACTGCTCCCTGGCCCTGACCTCTCCCCAAGGATAGCTGTTTAATAAATACAGTTCGTCCTTAGACGGACGATAATAGAACTGATGAGCTGAATTTTTGAGACAATTATAAAATGAGGAACGGGGTGTACGCTCTTTTATACCTTCTTCGAATAAGTCCGGCAGATCAATTGTCTTTTCACTTAAAACATCACTGGCCGAAAATATAATAGACTCACCTTTGACTATAGGAAGTTCAAAATATCCGGGCACATACAAATCTTCCTTATACGGCATACCGTCTTCCATATCTTTCTGGTATTCGATGCCCTTATACCAATTGGGTTCAAAAACGAAGTCTACGCTTTTGCTAAATTGCATAAACAGTTCAGGGTATCCGCTATACATACACATGCTTATGCCATTTTCCACTTCTTTATATCCATGATCGGCAACAGTATTTTCTGCGGTAAGCTGATTTATCTCACGAAACGCGAGAAAAGGCCTGAATTTCATAGTCGTCGGCGAATGCGCATCAAGTAAGGTATAACGTATATAAATAGTATTGTCCTTGAGCGAAAACATTTTCTCTTTCGATAAGATAATCCCTCCAACCCTGTATATGGTGCGCGGCAAAGAGTCGCAACTGAATTCACGGATATATTTATGCCCCATAGGACTAAAATTATTCCCGTCGTACTTGTGAATGCCCAGGTTAAAGTCTGCTCCATGCTGTATTACTGTTTCGTCGAATGATGATAAAAGGACATGGTTGGAGTTACCCAATTTAGGAACGGGAACAACTAAAAGACCATGTTGTTTGCGGGTATTGCACTCTACCAATGTAGTGCAATGATAAGCGCCACGCCTGTTAGTCCTCAGAATCTCCCTGTTAAGGGAATATTCGAGATTAAGCATACGCGACTTATCGAATTTAAGATATGTGTTCGTTTTTTGACAGCTCATAATATATTGGTGCTAGATATAGGGTATACAACACAAAAATTAAACAAATAGAAGCGCTCTTCATTTATATTCGTTTTTAAAGATAAGAAAATAGTCCGAATAACAAGCCGGAAATCCTGCCTTCATTAAATTTTATAGCAACACATTATTTACATAATCTTTCTTATCCGGAATTATTTCACATAACAGGCAACAATAAAAATAATACAAAATACTAATAATAAATAAATTATAACAAACGTAAATATATTAATCCCTTATAACTTTTTTCTATTACTACACCTATCTATTCGGATTTTTATATCTTTGTATCCCTGTGAGGTCTTAGAAACTGTTTAAATTTTAGTGAAAAATATTATTACAGGATTTGAAAAAGACTTCTTAGTAATTTTAAACAGTTTCTTATAAAAACTTGAAATAGACATATATGCTTTCATTTATTACATGGAATATCGACCCTGAAGCATTTTCTTTTTTCGGGCGCGAAATACGGTGGTACGGTATCCTTTGGGCATCGGCAGTATTGCTGACATCCATTATCGTACAAAAAATGTATAAGTCGGAAAAATTACCCGAAAAATGGTTCGACTCGCTTTTCCTTTACGTAGTAGTCAGCCTGATCATAGGGGCGCGGTTGGGACATTGCTTATTCTACGACCCTGTCGGCTACCTGTCCCACCCGCTGGATATATTGAAAATATGGGAAGGGGGACTAGCCAGCCATGGCGGAGCTATAGGAATGACAATAGGAGTATGTCTCTATTCTCTGAAAATAACAAATGAAAAAATAAACTGGAAATATACCGGCATCTTTTCTGCAATAGGCCTTATATCAGGAATCGTGGTCCGCTTCATTGCTCCCGGACTTACACTTGGATGGGGAGAAGCCGGATTCATGGGTTTGCTTATAGGTCTTTGCATAGCGATGATATATACAACCCGTAAAACTACCATCCAAACGCTCGATCGTCTTGTCATCGGTGTTGCTTTGGGAGCTGCGTCCATACGCTTGGGGAATCTTATGAATTCTGAAATTTATGGCGGGCCGACAACATTACCGTGGGGTTTCAAATTTGTCAGAGATACTCATTGGCATCAGCCTCTCGAAATGGGCGGATCGGGGGAGCTCCCCTGCCATCCGACACAAATATATGAAGCACTTATTTATCTGATTGTATTCGGATTAGGCATGTACCTGTTTTATAAAACAAACGCAAAAGCGAAAAGAGGACTTATTCTCGGTATATCGCTGATCGGCATCTTTCTCTCGAGATTCTTAATAGAATTTATCAAATACAATCAGGAAGCATTCGAAACCGACATGATAGCCAACTACGGTATAAATATGGGACAATTGCTTAGTTTACCGTTTATTATATGGGGTATATGGCTGGTATGGAATGCGCTGACCAACAAGGATGTTATTCATTAAACATTATATAGAATAAATGTATATGGTTGTCATTTATAGCAAATTAACCACGGAGTTTCACAGAGTAAAAAATCACGGGGTACACAGTGTAACCCCGTGAAGATAAACTCTGTGTGACTCCGTGTTTAAAAATATATACTATAAATGTCTGTAAACCAATATGATAACACTCTATTGAATATAAACTCTATTATAAGGTAAATAAGTAAATAGTTTCTAAGCAATAAAAAAAGAGGTAAATTCATCAGACAACATGTTAAAACCAATTCCTATAAAAGAAGATCTGTTTTATATCGGTGTAAATGACCGGACAAAACATCTATTCGAAAACCTGTGGCCCTTACCAAAAGGTGTTTCATACAATTCATACCTGATCTCGGACGAAAAAACAGCATTGTTTGATACGGTCGACATTTGCTATTCCGATATATTCCTCCAAAAACTGGAAATAGCGCTGGGAGGCAAGACCCTCGATTATCTTATCATCAACCATATGGAACCCGACCATTCAGGGTCTCTGGGCTTATTGAAAACCAGATTTCCAAACGTACAGATAGTTGGAAACAAACGTACGGCCGATATGGTACAGGGATTTTTCGGCATCACGGATGGCGTAAAAATCATTGAAGACGGAGAAGAACTATCCCTGGGTAAACATAAGCTTATATTCTATCTTACACCAATGGTTCACTGGCCCGAAACGATGATGACTTACGATACGGTGCATAAAATCATTTTTTCGGGCGACGCATTCGGAACTTTCGGCACTCTTGACGGAGGCATTACCGATGCACAACTGCATCCTGAGCGCTATTACGATGAGATGATACGCTATTATTCAAATGTTGTAGGAAAGTTTGGTTCGCCGGTACAAAAAGCGTTGGAAAAATTAAAAGCTTTTGAGATAAATTACATCTGTTCCACCCACGGTCCTATCTGGACGATGGAAGACCAGATACAAAAAGTTATTGGAATTTATGACAAACTTAGCCGCTATCAGGGCGACGAGGGTGTTGTTATTGCATATGGCAGCATGTATGGCAATACAGAGCAAATGGCCGAAACAGTAGCGTACGAATTGGCACAGCAAGGCATACGGGAAGTGATCCTGCATAATGTATCGAAACGCTCCCACTCGTACATCATCCGGGATATTTTCAAATATAAAGGCCTTATTGTGGGATCGCCAACATACAACAATAAATTATTTCCGGAAGTAGAATATTTATTATCAAAAATAGAAGGACGGGATATGAAGCATCGCCATTTCGGATACTTCGGCTCGTTTACATGGGCAGGCGCTGCTGTAAAACGGTTAGCCCAATTTGCCCAGGATACAAAGTTTGAAATAGTAGGTTCGCCGGTAGAGATGAAACAAACTATGCGTCAGGACACCTATGAAGCGTGCATCTCGTTAGGCAGGGCAATGGCCGACAAGCTGAAACAGGACAGATAATTGAGAAACTGTTTGAATTTTATCGAAAAATATTATTATAGGATTAAAAAAAAATTGTTATAAAATTCAAACAGGTTCTTACTTTTGAGTATACATCAGACAATAAAAGCTAATCATTCGATTAGCTTTTATTGTTTAAGCAGTGCGCCGTTGTTTTTAGAATACAATGCTAACACCAAATTCTGTTTGGGCAAGATCGAAGTCCAGACCAAAGTTGTTAGATTTAGCGCCACCTACTTTTAGATGTTGATAACCTATAAACCCAAATTTGCCGGTAAGCGCTATCTTATCAGACACATTAACGGCAACACCGGGTCTAAGGCCTGCTTCCCATACATTAGTTTTAACATTTCCTGTCTTAGCATAAGTATAAGAACCACCACCATCGAAAAACAGGCTGCCTATATTACCTTTAAGAAAAGAATAACGTAAAAACGGATTTACGGTAAATGCATTTTTACCACCAATATTCAAGCCGTCGATTTTAATAACATTGGTTTTATTCGCATAGCCCAACCTAACACCGATTCCCAGATTTTCTGTAAATACATAGCCAATCTCAGGAACGATTTTAAAAGAGGTTTCTCTATCACCTCCATTTACTTTGACACTATTTATACCTAGTGAACCGCCAACCCAGACTTGACCAACTTCCTGAGCCGAAATTGTTGTTGCTAAACCCAACATAATAGCAAGAGTAAAAAATAATCTTTTCATAACTTTCTTTTTTAGTTTGTGAATATCTATTTATTAATTCATGGCAAAGATGGGGCAATTCAGCATGTCGGCAAAGCCCTAATAATCCATAAAAACGTCCTATTATTCTTATTTTATCCTTCTTATTTTTGGTTTAGCCCGCTAAACCTGCATGCAAAAAGAACAGAATCCATCTGAAATACCTATAAAAAATCTGCTGTAAAATTCAATCAGCTTCTTAAAAACTGTTTAAATCTACATATATTACTTATCATTAGACTCTAAAATACGATCAGCGAAAGTTTATTACAATAAAAACTTTAAATTTGCCGCCTGAAAACAGAGACAAACATATGAAACTTGCAAAAATACAGCTCGAAGATATATCTGAATACATTGATCCTTACGCTATTAAGAATTTTATAATATCGGATCAGGCCGTTATATTCCCCCCTATTTCATCGAAATTTCCTTTTGTGTTGGACGGACTCGCTTTTGCCATATGTGTAAATGGTACAGCCCGGATGAAGATAAACTTCAAAGAGTATGACATTAAAAAGAATACAATTATTACAATTATGCCATATTTCGTTACTGAGTTTATACAAAAAAGCGACAATCTCATGTTGGAATTCCTGATCTTTTCAGTAGATTTTATTACAGAGATACCATCTGCTTCAAACTTTGACATATCCCAAAGCATTATACAGACATCCTGCCTGCAAATATCAGAAGATGAGGCCGGCAGATACCTGGAATTTCATTCTTTTATAGTAAAACAGTATAAAAGGAGGGACCACCCTTACAGGAAAGAACTAGCTAAAAGCCTTCTATATGCTATGTTGACCGAAATAGGAAGTATATATTATAAACAAATGAAAACTGATATAAATGGAAATAAGTCACAGACATCTCATCAGGGAGAATTATTATACCGTTTTTTGGGCCTATTGCTTCAATTCCAAAAACAGGAACGATCCATACAATTTTACGCAGACAAAATGTGCCTCACCCCGAAATATCTTTCCACTGTGGTTAAAGAACGGACAGGACGTACCGCTTTTATGTGGATCAATGAAGCTATCGTATCATCCATAAAGCATATGCTTAAAACTACGGATAAGACCATATTGCAAATATCAGAGGAATTAAACTTCCCGAATGCATCATTTTTTGGACGTTTTTTCAAGAAGCATACAGGTATGACTCCGGTAGAATACAGAGAAAGTAAATAGGGAACCGGTATATATGAAACTGGTTACCAAAGAAAAGGGTGCAAGAGTAGTAACAGCCCCTTTTTTATATCAGAGTTCTGAGTACATGACAAAAAATTGCAACCTTATTATTATCAACAATATGCTGCCCTTTCAGGTAGGGCGTCGTTTCATTCACATTCGAAATCGTAGGGCGTTGCCCTACGCTAATATATTTCGCTCTTTCAGAGCTATTTATATAACATTTAGATTTAGCGGGCTAAACCTAAAGTAAAAAGGGAAAAATACGCTGAAAAGAGCATAAAAAAATTACTAAGAAGTCTTTTTCTAATCCTGTAATAATATTTTTCGCTAAAATTAAAACAGTTTCTTATGTTTCCTGCAGAGCCAGAAAATTGTAATCGCTGACGATTTTCCGGAGGAATATCCTGTCCGGCCCATCATAGACGTAACCTGTAATAGATTTTATCTTGTCTGCCAAACGTTGGTTGAAGTATTCGTTGTACTGCATCCGTTCGTCGTCAATAATTGTGCGGATAGTTTGTATATCCTTGTCCGACAGTCGGTCAAGGATATCGCTATAGCTGACTTTGTAGTCGTCGCGAAAGTCCAGGCCGGCTAGTTTCAGTTGTTTGTTTTTGGCATCCAACCTTAGGTCTATAACGGTAGTTCCCGCCAGATAATCGCCAAGACGTTGGGATTTTTTCGTAACGGCTATCATTATTACTGCAAGCAGCCAGTAGGTAAGCGGGAAATCTACTAATCTGAATAACCATCGAAGCAGGTATGAAGTGCCGGAAGGAGCTGTGCCGTCTACATTTACGACCCGTATTTTGACAATCATCTTACCTATGCTTTGTCCATGATTGTATGTTTCCATCAACAGGTCGTAGAATAGGATAGGGAAAGTGATGACTATGACAAAGAAGATCATAAGCCCATTGTCCGAAAAAGCGCTGAATAAGCTTTCACCGGCTAATGAGGCTATTCCTGCCCACCCTAAATACCAGATGAAGATAACAACCCAGTCGATAATATAGGCCAGAATACGATACCCTACGCCCGCCGTTTCGTAATCTATAGTAACATTTTGTGTCGTTTGAACTTCGATATTCATACTAAGTTCTATAAAATAATTATTGTCGTATCTGATTGTTCAATTTATATGTTCAATTTATTTATACTATGTACAGACTTGTAGTCTGTGTGTTGCACAACTCTTCGAGCGGGACACGGACAAATGTCCACGCCAGCGGGGGGGGACCCGAAGCAATCCAATTACTTCTTCCTTCTGGGTTGCTTCACCTTTCAGGCTCGCAATGACGAGAGAAATTGAACATATAAACACGTTATTTATTTTTATCAATTCCTTATATAATAAGGATAAACGACAAAATTAATTTATTTGAATGATTCTTAGCTTATTTTTTCATTCTTTTTGCTCAAAGAGTTATATTTGCGCTATAAACTAGAATAGCCGGTCATTGTTTGATGAGAGAAGCCGTATTTGTAAAACAGAACAGAGAGAAATGGCAACAGATTGATAGCCGGACTCAACATAAAGATATTTCGGCTGAAACATTAGCAGATAATTTTATCGAACTTACGGATGACCTTTCGTATGCCAGGACTTTTTATCCCAAATCGCAGACGGTAAAGTATCTGAACCAGCTTACAGGGAGATATTTCATTAATATATATCAATATCGTAAAAAGGAGAAAAACCGTTTTTTGCGTTTTTGGATAGAAGAGCTTCCGCTTATTATGTACAAGTGCCGGAAGCACATGCTCTATTCTTTTATTTTTATGTTGGCAGGCGTTGCACTTGGTATTTTTTCCCAACAGCAGGATTCTACATTTGCCGGTCTCATACTTGGGCCGGGTTATGTAAACCAGACTTTGGAGAATATCGAAAGCGGCGATCCGATGGCTATCTACAAAAGTACCGATCAGGCTCCCATGTTTTTCTTTATATCTACCAACAACATCAAGGTAGCGTTTATTGCTTTTATATTCGGAATATTTTGTTCTGTGGGGACTGTTTGGGTATTGTTTTCGAATGGCATAATGCTGGGCGTTTTCCAGTATTTCTTTTATAAAAAAGGGTTGTTGCTGACTTCTGCAATGTCTATCTGGCTACACGGCACGTTAGAGATTTCAGCTATTATCATAGCCGGAGGGGCAGGAATGATACTTGGAAACAGTATTTTATTTCCAGGCACTTACAAGCGGATCTATTCGATACAGAAGGCCGCTAAGGATGCTGTAAAAGTTGTGGTCGGACTGATTCCTGTATTTCTTGTCGCTGCCTTTATAGAGAGTTATCTGACCCGCATGACGGAAATGCCTGTCTATTTCAATCTGATAATAATCGGGCTTTCGGCCTTATTCATTATATGGTACTTTTTTTATTATCCTTATTATTTAAATAAAAAACGCAATGGAAAAGATCAAATTGTACGAGACCCGGGATTTTAGCGGTAATTTCGATACTACGCTAAACTTCATTAAACAAAATTACGGGGCAATCTTAAAACCTCTTCTTATCGTTATACCTGTCATATTGCTTGCTGTTTATCTTCAGCCCAATACAAGCGATATTCAAATCGATTACAGCAACCCTTTGGCGACTTATGCTGAACTATTTACATTCAAATTTTTCCTGTCCGCCTTTTTAATCGGGGTATCGTTATTTATTGTTATGCTGTATACTACGTGCTATATGGCGGAATACGCCAAGTCAGCGGATGGAAAAGTTAATACCGCTAATGTCTGGCCTAAAGTATTCGGCGCTATACTTCCGGTTTTTGCGGCTTCCATAATTTATTCTGTTCTGGTCGCTATAGGTTTTGTCCTTTGTATTATTCCGGGTATTATTATAGCTGTTTATCTGTACTTCTATATGTACGTATATATTGTAGAAGACAGAGGTGTAGTAGATAGCCTTCAACGCAGTTACGAATTGGTTAAAGGAAACTGGTGGGTAACCCTTGGGTATCTTATCGTATTTGGTATCATATCTTATCTTTTAAGCCTTGTATTTGCCATCCCTTCGCTATTCGTTACTATGGGGGCGTTTATGCAGATCGATTTCTTTACGAGTGATGTATTCATATATATAACATCCCTTATAAGCAGCATAGGGGAAGTATTGGTATATCCTATCTGGTATATAGCCGGAGGTGTTATGTATTTTAGCTACAGAAACCAACTGGAGGGTCTCGATATGGAATCGGATATAGACAATATCGGCGGGTCTCAATATTAATTCCTGTAAATTGCACTATAAATCAATAAATATAAAACGAACAGTTAAGGGCATTTTTCTAATGCTCTTGCTGTGTTTTTGCACATCATTGACAAGTCAGAATGATTCGGTAAGTACTTTATCTGCGCCTGTCTTAGAGGCCCGGCCTGTTGATATCCGGGTTCCTGATAAGGACAAAATAGAAGAATACAAAAAAGATTCGCGTTTCGATTATGTAAGAAATAAACAACAGCCGGCCGAAATGTCTTTATGGGATAGGCTGTGGTATGGCATCAGTGAGTTTATAGACAGTGTATTTAGTGCAGTTGCATCTTCAGGAGCTTTGAGTTTTGTTGTCATCATGATATGTATTCTCTTGGTTTGCCTGCTGTTGATGAAACTCATGGGTGTCGATTACCGGACGGTTTTGGGCAAGAAAAAAATAGATACGCCTGAAATTAATATATATACCGAAAATGTGCATGAGATGAATTTCGATGCGCTTATTTCGAATGCCTTGCAAAATAAAGATTACCGGTTGGCCATACGTTTCATATATCTCAAAAATTTAAAGTTGCTTTCGGATAAGGAAATAATAACATGGAATGCCAATAAGACGAATTATAGTTACCAATATGAGATAAACAATCATAATCTTCGTACTAAGTTTCTGGAAACGACACTCATTTTCGATTATGTATGGTATGGCGAATTTCCGGTAGAGGAAGCAGGGTTTTCCGGATTATCATCGCATTTGAATGACTTTAGCAATATGATAGCCAATGAAAGATAAGAAATACATAATACTGATTGTGGTGATTATCTTGATGATGATTGGTTTGTCTATTGCCAAGACAAGTAAGCCTAAGCCATTGGACTGGTCTCCAACATTTATCAATTCCAAGACAGACCCGTTTGGTACATATATTACATATCAGTTATTGGGAGATATATTTGATAAAGGTAAAATTCGTTCTACCCGCAGGCCTGTTTACAATAATCTGAAAAAAAATATAGATGATTATTTCGGATATGAAGAGACCTATGTTTATGATGAGGACTATGATGAATCGAATTTTGAAGAAGAACGTCAATTAAATGATTCTCTCATTAGCCTGATAAGGGCAAATGATAAATTAGCTGCAATAAAATTATATCAGGAACAAACAGATACGGACTTGGATGAAGCTAAACTATATGTTGATAATCTGGCAAAATGGGTCGAGGCGGCAAATACCGATCCTTCGGCATGGTATAGAGATCTGGAGGCTCTGAATGATACGGCATCATATATCTTTATAAACAGGACTTTTTCGGTCGATAAACTGGATTTGGAATATTTATTAGACTTTGCCGGATTAGGGAATAATGTCTTTATTTCGGCTGAATCTTTTTCAAAAAATCTCCTGGATACACTCAAAATCCGGATAAACAGGATAGACCTGTCATCAGATACTATATTTTCACTGGTAGACTCGCCCGGGAAGAAATATAGCTTTGGAAGTGTTTATGCACAAATGAAACTGACATCTGAAAAAGATAGTCGTTTGGCGGTGCGGGCTTTGGGCTTTAATGCTAAATGGGACACTGTTTTTGTAGAAGTGAACTATGGTAAAGGACATTTCTATTTACATACGTTACCATCTGCTTTTGCCAATATCAATCAACTCCAGGTTGATAAATACGATTTTGCATTCCGTAGTTTGTCTTATTTGCCCAAAAACAGTAACGTGATTTGGGACGAATATCAGAAGCAAGGGGCGGTCGGAAAGAATAGCCCGTTCAGGGT
>JAISES010000293.1 GCA_031263965.1 Prevotella sp.
AACTATCCTCATCCGGAAATTGCTCTACAAAATTCAGTAAATTCATCTCCAATACATTTATTTGACTATAAAGATACTAATAATATTAATGGTAGCAAAACGGATACTCATTATAAAAATTAATGACGTGTTTATATATTCTACTTCTCTCGTCATTGCGAGAAGTGCAACGAAGCCCCCTTTACTTCCCCCGAAGGGGGAAACGCCTCCCTCTCCTTTTGGGGAGGGCTGGGGTGGGGTCATTGGATTGCTTCGGGTAAACCCTCGCAATGACGAGAGAGAAAATCAGGCTGATCAAAAGAAAAAAGAAAGACTCCGTCATTGTGGGCTTGACCCACATTCACCTGATAAACAGCGTTAAATTATATTCAATTAAATATAAACTACACTATTTATTCTCTATCCATTTGACGATTTTTTCTGAAAACGGATCTTCTCTGGGTGCTGCGAAGTCTACAAGATTACCGTTTTCATCAATCATAAACTTTTGGAAGTTCCATTGCACCTCTGCATCCAGTTTTCCATTCCGGCTTTTTTCGGTGAGCCATCCGTAGAGAGGAGCTTTGTTGTCCCCAATAACATCTATTTTGCTCATCATCGGGAAAGAAACATTATACTTTAGCGTACAGAAAGCTTTTATTTCTTCATTTGTTCCCGGTTCCTGTCCGTTGAAGTTATTGGCCGGAAAACCGATTACCACAAAGTTGTTATCCTTATACTTTTCGTATAGCCCTTGCAGCTTTTCATATTGAGGCGTTAATCCGCATTTGGAAGCTACATTTACTACCAAAACTTTTTTCCCTTTCAGTGATGAAAGATCAAACTCTTTTCCGTCAATATCCTCTACCTTAAAACTGTAAAGATTTTCATTTTGACTGGCCATAGTTATGGAAATTAAACTAAATAGAATAATTAAAAATGTCTGTTTCATGTTGTAGATATATAAATTGTTTATTTTAAACAAGTATGCATAACAGAATATTTTTGAAGAGGCTAAAAGGCTCTTTCCCACTAGGTAAAGTTAGCATTTAAAATTAAATACTCTTCTGATGAGCTATGTTTTTTCTGCTCTCTTTTAAAAGATTATCTTTGTATCTAAGAAACTGTTTAAATTTTAGCGAAAAATATTATTACAGGATTTGAAAAAGACTTCTCAGCAATTTTTTTTATGCTATAAAATTTAAACAGTTTCTAAAAATATAAATGATTATGGATCTCAGTATAGAGATATTTTCTCTGATATTATTTTTCGGAGCCTGCGTTGCCGGGCTCATCGGTTCCCTGACGGGGCTCGGAGGAGGTGTCGTTGTTATCCCATTGCTTACGCTGGGCTTTGGCGTGGATATGCGCTATGCTATCGGTGCGGCTCTGGTAACTTCTATTGCCACCTCTTCGGGTGCGGCAGCCGCTTACATCAAGGAAGGGATAACGAATGTGCGCATAGGGATGTTTCTCGAGATAGCCACTACTACAGGAGCTGTTGTGGGCGCTATAGTGGCCATGTATCTCGATAAGGTATATATAGCTGTCATATTTGCCTGCGTGCTTATTTTCTCGGCTGTAAGGTCGGTAAACAAGAAAGAAGACAATATAGATTTCTCTGCTCCGGGCGATAAACTCGGTGTAAAACTAAAACTGAATGGCTCTTATCCGGTAAAAGACGGGAGGGAAGAGGCCTACAATGTACACAATGTATTGGGCGGCTATTCCTTGATGACGTTGGCCGGAGTGTTGTCCGGATTGCTAGGCATAGGTTCAGGGGCGCTCAAAGTGTTGGCTATGGACTCCGCTATGAGAATTCCTTTCAAGGTGTCTACTACGACCAGTAACTTCATGGTGGGGGTAACCGCTGCTGCGAGTGCTGTTATTTATCTGCAACGCGGATATATCGATCCCGGACTGGCAATGCCCATCGTGGCCGGTGTATTGGCCGGTGCGTTCTTTGGCTCTAAAATACTGCCTAAAACAAATGTAAGAAAGCTTCGGGTGTTGTTTAGTGTCGTTATATTCTTTTTGGCTATTTCGATGGTGTATAATGCTTTAACCGGTAAATTGTGATCGTTATGAACGTTTTTTCAAAAGAATTTTGGGCAGAAAGAGATATGGAGCTTTTCATGGGGAAATTGCTTCGTTATGGTGTTATGCTGGCATGCGGAATAACCCTCTTTGGCGGCCTAATCTACCTGATTCAGAATCACGGTGGTTCGATGGAACATTACAGGCCTACCCCTGATGGCCAACCGTTTCCCGGTGTTGCGCATTATTTAAGGGAGTTGTCTTCGATTTTTCCACGGCTTTTAGATTTCGACGGGGCTGCCATTATACAACTAGGCGTTTGTGTACTGATAGCTACTCCCATCTTTCGTGTCGCATTTTCGGTCATAGCTTTTCTTATCGAAAAAGATTACCTGTATGTAGTGATAACTTTAATTGTTTTGGCTATTATTATGGCTAATATGTTGTTGGGATTGCATTAATAATAAGTAAAACTGTTTAAATTAAAAAATAAAACGATGGCATTAATGTTCGAAAATAAGATGAAGGTACGCGATTACGAATGCGATGCGCAAGGAGTGGTAAACAATGCTATCTACCTGCATTACTTCGAAGCCACGCGTCACGAACTGATGGAGGCGTGCGGTTTACGCTTGCGTGATTTGACCGAGGAGAATATACTGCCTGTCGTACGCAATGCGAATATCAGCTATAAGAGCTCGCTCCGTGGCTCGGATGAGTTCATTTGCACGGTGAAAATCGAACGTGAAGGGGTTCGTTACTTCTTTTATCAGCAAATAATCCGTATCGAAGACAACACTTTATGTGCCAATGCTGTTATAGAGGTGGTTTGTCTGGTAAATGGAAAAGTGGCAATGCCGGAAATATTCGACAAGGCATTTGCCGGTTATATAACCTGGAGAAATAAAAAATGAGTTCAAGAATTACGATAAAAGCCCCAAACCATATAAAGACCGGGGCTTTTCTATCTATTCAAATACCGTTTTTAGCTTAGTGCCGAGGCGCCGCCGATGATGTCTAACAACTCGTTGGTAACAGCTTGCTGGCGCGTTTTGTTGTACTGGATAGTCAGTTCCTGAGTCAATTCATCCGCATTATCCGAAGCTATTTGCATAGCTACCATACGTGCAGCGTGTTCCGATGCATTTGCATCCAGCAAGGCAGCATAGAGGCGGGCATAAAGAACTGTAGGAATCAGGCTCTCCATGATTTCTTCCTTAGAAGGTTCGAGGATATAGTCCGGTTGCACTTCGTTCTTAGCGCCGGCTTCGTTGCCGTGGCTCAAGGCAAAAGGCAGGAATGTTTTGGTCAATAGCTTTTGCGAACCTGTAGAAACAAAATGATGGTATATAAGTACCACTTCATCTATCTCTCTGTTTACAAACTTATCGATCAGTATTTTTGCCAGATCCTGTACGGCCTGATAAGCAGGTTTATCTGCCATTTCTTTGTAATCGCCCTCAGGTTTCAGCCCTTGTTTTCTTACAGCGTCGAATATTTTCCTGCCTATCGGATATACCAGGATATTCTCTTTGCCGAGTTCATTTTTCTTCTTGTCATGGACAGTATTAAATTCTTTTATGACATTGGCGTTATATGCTCCTGCCAGAGAAGAGTTCGAGGCAAAAACCACTATTGCAATCCTTTGAGCTTCTCTCTTCCGGATAAACGGAGAATCGTAGCTCGTGTCCGAAGCAAGAAGATTGGTCAGAATGTTGTCCAGTTTCTGCTGATAAGGCAGGAAATTGTTGATTGCATTTTGTGCCTTGTGCAACTTGGACGATGCTATCATCTTCATTGCCGATGTAATCTTCTTTGTGCTTTTTACCGAGCTTATCCGGGATTTAATTTCCTTAAGAGATGCCATAC
>JAISES010000364.1 GCA_031263965.1 Prevotella sp.
CGTCTGGAGCTAATGCAGGGCAATATACTGCATATACTGCTACGAGTGGCAGTTTTTTAGATGGTGTTCTTAAAGGGCTTAATAAGTTGAATAATAATGTGACTGGCAATGGATTGTTAGACTTCTTTGCAAATGACGATAATAATGCATTCATTATGGCAGGAACAAAGAATACAGCAGATATAACTAATTCGGCAAGAGGTGAGATTACATTAAGTTCAACATTTCAAGGAAGCGATATTCCTACAGAGAACGGAGTACAAACAAGTCCGTTTTGGTTAGATATAGGACATGAACTATCTCACAGACAAGATGTATTAAAAAATGGAGCGACTCAAGCTGGAGCAACTTGGTTAACCAACCCTGATGGAACGACAGTTAAAGTCTCTGAAAAGTACGCAACCCATATGGAAAATCAAATGCGGGCAGATGCCGGCCTTCCTCTTCGGACTCATTATTTATCAGTTAATCAAGGAGGTAAACTTATTGGAGGATGGGGCCCTTCCAGAATTCTTAATGCAGGAACACGAACAAGTACTTTTTATGGTACAACTTACAGGTCTTTACCAAGAATATTGATACCGAAGGGTTTAGTTCCAAGTTCAAGATAAAAATTGTAACAATTATGAAAGCAAAATATATACTTTATTCCTTTGCTGTTTTTCTATTTTTTCAATGTAAAACAAATCAATCAATCAATCAATTGAAAGAAGGTATAAGTAAATCATATACAGCAAAGTTTAATGGTGAAATCTTTGATAAGTCAAGAGAATCGTTGTATAAATCCCTATCAGAAGATATTTTAAAAAATGACAGCATCATTCTTTTAGAATATTTTACAAGTAGTAATTGGAACTATTCTTATACTTTATATGAATCCAATAATAAATCAGTTAAAATGTACGTAGCAACGCGCAGCATAAAAAACAAAAAGGTACAAGTCGATTTATCAAGAGTGTCAAATATTCCCGACAAGATATTAAAGATGGTAAGGATGGGAAAATTAGATGAGATTAAGTGCAGAGGTGATGCAACAACATTAACCCCAGCTGCAACTTTAATTATCAATATTGGAGTTAAGAACAAAGAAAAAAAGAAGTTTGATTTTACGACTTTGGTAACGCAAGAATTTTCTATATATGAAGATAAATAAGTTCAAATGTAAATAAGGAAAATCCGCTTCCACACGATTATATCGTATGGGAGCAGGGATGGCAATTTCACTACGGCATATTCCTACGACAAACACGGTAATATCATGAACCTGAAACGTTACCCCGCCAGTATTTTGCTGTGCGGGGTGTGAATCCTATTTAGTTGGTATTGTTCCAGCCAATCCAGTTCCTTTAACTGGTCAAATGTCCTTGCCCCACCCCAAATGAGCGAGCCTGTTATCATCTATGCACATTCTTTTAATGAAAAGTTGCTCTAGTGTTGTTATATAATTTGATTATTAATTTGCAGCACACATAAAAACCTGTTGGAGCCTTTCTGTGTTTTGAGGATTGTTACCGTTGTAGTAATGCTTTTGTATCATCTCAATGCTGGTTCCGGCGGCCATTGCAACATACGAGATAGGGATATTGTTATCCAGGGCAAAAGTTATTGCCGTATGCCGGAACACATAGGCATACAGGGCATAATCCGTTCCTAGCTCTTTGCCCACGTGTTTCAGCCATGCGTTGATACATATCCCGAAATTTTTGAAAATGTAATCCCTCTGTTTGTATTCTTTTTCTTTCTCATCGTCCATGATCGGGAATATATAGCCGTTTTTAGTCTGGCCGCGATATTTATCGATAATCTTCGCCATAACCGGATTGACCGGTATTTCCACTGGCTTATGGGTTTTCTTCCGTTTTACACGGATCATGTCCTGCCTGTCGATGTCTTTATATTTTAATTTAATGACATCGCAAGGAGCGAAGAAAGAGTGGAACATGAACACGCAGAAATCGTAATACAGTTCAACCCGCTTACGATCACGGTAGGCAGGCGTAATTTTGTCCATATCCATATTCAGGAACGTTTTTAGTTGTTCCGGAGTCAGGACGTCCGGTTTCTTCGTATCTATTTCGTTTATATTGGGATTGTAATTCTTGAATTTAAAGTCTCCGATCTGGCTGATAGTAAAACTCACATTCGCATCTTTTGAGGCTTTCCCCAGAAAAATCCTGAAGACCTTTGTCGTGTTTGTGTAGCCGTTATGCTTTGCGAAAATGTGGGCGATCTTAACACATTTATCGTAATCGATAGACTGGAAGGTCAAGGTAGAGAAACTTTTGAAGATTTTCCTGCACTTCTTAAGGAGTTTGTCGTAGTTTTCAAAGTAGCATCCCAGTTTGGCTTTCTCACGTTCGATAACAACCTTCAGGAAAGCCTCTACGGAATCTTCACTGTTCTGATTTACAGCAGAGGCTTCGATGTTTAACTCTATGTCCTGTTTCGATGCGGAATAATACTGAGCGACCTGCTGGGCGGATAATTCCGGATATTCCCTGATCAGGGAAAGATAAAACCTCTTGAAGTCATCGAGTGCCTGATTGTTTTCCGCACAGGATATAGCGTAACCTGAAAACCGTTCCTTGTCACTGTTCCAATGACGTTCGATATTCGGGTTTCCTTTTAGCAGATGCTTGACTGACTTGTAATACCGCTGCTTTCCTTCACTGATTCTTAACACGAGGACATTGTCCCGGATGATAAATTTCAACTTGACCATAATCTGAACTTCTTTTAATTTTATAAGAATAGAAATCCGGAAGGTCAGATGTTTCTTTTTTAGGGTACATTTTTTGTACACCCGGCGGGTCGAACCCATTTTTTCGATTTTTCAGTTTAACCATTTTGGAAAATCTGATAGATCTAAAACAGGATGTGAATCAATGATTTATGCTCTCGTTTTGTAATTTTCAGTTTAATGAAAAAAGAAAACCAAATTCTTGGTTTTTCTATCTAATGGTTACATCATATGTCCATTTGCTGAGATAATAATAGACAGTCTGCCATTTGGGAAAATCATGAGGAAGCATATGCCATTGACAGCCTGTTTTCACCAAATAAAGAATAGAATTCCAGATTCCCGCAATGTATGCGAGCGTTTTCTTTTGTCATTCAAAATCTTTTCTATAAATTGCCACTGGGTATCGATTAAATCTGTTGGATAAATTCTATTCATTGTAATTTTAAGTGATTGATAATATTAAAGTTACAAATAAATATCCACATAAACAACTGATACCCAATATTTTTTACATGAGATGTCACTTTTTTATGCCATAAAAATATTTTCTTTTAATTTCCTAACAGTTTCTTAAATTCACAAACCATTAGGAACTGTTTAAAATTTATCTAAAAACATTCATTAGGAATTCAAACAGGATCTATGTTTATGCTATTTACTGAAATTCTTATAAATAAATAATTTTTTTTTCTATCTTTGCCTGATAATATGGGAAGATTTTTAGCGCTGGATTATGGTACGAAAAGGACAGGTATAGCGGTTTCGGACACCCTTCGGATTATCGCAAACGGACTGACAACTGTACCTACCCATACCTTGCCGGAATTTCTTAAATCATATTTGGCTAAAGAAGATGTGGAACGCATCATTGTTGGCTTACCCAAACAAATGAATAATGAATATTCTGAAAACATGAAATATATTCGTCCATTTGTAAAAAAGCTGCAAGCGACATATCCGGATATCCGGATTGAATATTATGATGAAAGATTTACATCAGTCTTAGCACATAAAACAATAATTGACGCAGGATTAAAAAAATCGGACAGACAAAACAAAGCTCTTGTAGATGAAGTAAGTGCAACGATCATTTTGCAGGATTACATGGAGAGTTTGCGATTACAAAACAAGTAACGAAATATGATATTACCAATATATTTGTACGGACAACCTGTTCTTAGAAAGGTGGCTAAAGAAATTGCACCGGATTACCCCAATCTCAAAGAACTTATAGCTAACATGTTTGAAACAATGTATAATGCCGACGGGATAGGCTTGGCAGCTCCGCAGGTAGGGCTCGGCATCAGGCTTTTCGTTATAGATCTGGAACCTTTAGCAGAGGACAACCCCCAATATTCCGGATTCAAGAAAGTATTTATAAATCCTGAAATAGTTGAATCTACCGGTGAGCCGGTGAAAATGGAAGAAGGATGCCTTAGTTTGCCGGGAATAAATGAAACAGTAGAACGGGAAGAAAATATCCGCATACAGTATCTTGATGAGAACTTTGTTCGTCATGATGAAGTGTATGGCGGCTTTTTTGCCCGCTGCATTCAGCATGAATACGACCACATTGAAGCAAAACTATTTATAGACCACATATCAGGTATCCGAAAACAGATGATAAAAAGCAAACTAAATAACCTGATAAAAGGAAAGGTTAATTGCCATTATAAAGTGAAACCTGTATAATCCAAAACCGCGAAACCCGACAATATGAAAAATGTAATAAAGATATTCTTGATACTCATATGTATCGCGTCCGGTTTTAGTTCTTGTATAACAAACAAGGAACTGGATTACCTGCAAGATATAAAATTGAAATATCCCGAAATAATAATGCATCCGGAGGAATACAAAATAATCCCCGGAGACCAGTTGCTAATTGTAGTTTACACATTGGACGAAGAAACCAGAACACTTTTTTCGAGCTATACCCCCCGATTCTCGGGACAAAACATAAGTGACCGCACATCCGGCGATGTATATCAACAGGCGCGCGGGCTCGACGATGCCAGCGGAGTCAGCCCAATCTCGGTCTATGCAGACGGCACCATCACATTCCCTTATATAGGAAGCATATACGTGCAGGGACAAACTTTATTGGAAGTACGTGAAACTATTTCCGCCAAATTAGACGCCTTTTCAGACGGAACTTCAGCAGAAGTATCTTTATACAATAGATTTTTCAGCATACTCGGCGAAGCGGATGCTGACCGTATATTAATGCCCAAGACCTCTATGACCTTATTAGAGGCTCTTACAATAGGCAGTTCCCTGGGCCCATACGCAGACCGGTCTAAAGTAACCATTATAAGGCAAACCGAATCCGGATCAAAGACAAAAATCCTTGATCTCAGAAGCAAAGATATAATAGACACAGAGTTCTACTATATTCAGCCAAATGACGTGATCTATGTTCCTCAGATGAAAAGAAAATTCTTAGGAACAACCACCTCTTTTGCCGGAGTTTTCGGTTTGGTAACATCGTTGGCCGGGGTTATAATATTTACACTTAGAGTATTTTAGCATGAAACCTGTATTCAATTATTTCTTATTCTGTATTTTTGCTATAAGTATATTTTCCTCTTGTATATCCAGCGAGGAGATGAATTATATGCAAAACATTACATTGAATTATCCTATCAAGCCATTTGTAGAATACAGGCTTGCCGTTGACGATAAAATATCCTGCAATATATCCTCCAGTGATAAAGATTTGGTGGAAACATTCAACACCGTGCTTACATCCAACCAATCGGCGGCCAAAACATATATAATCTATAGTGACAGTTCCGTTATCCTTCCATTTTTCGGAAGAGTTAAAATAGCAGGACTTACTGTTCAGGAAGCAGAGAAGGTTATACAAAAAATGATGCAGGAATCAGTAATGGATGCTCAGGTTAAAGTTACGCTATCCAGCAACAATTTTTATATTCTGGCCTCAAACAAACGAAACTACCCGTCTGTTTATAAAGAAAATATGACTATTTACCAGGCGTTAGCCGTTGCTCAGCAAACCACCGGCTCGATGGATATATCCAGGATAAGTATTTTGAGAAGAGATGCCTCCGGAACAACCATACATAAGACTTTCGATTTAAGATCTCAAGATCTGGTCCAGTCGGAATTTTACTATATTAAGCCAAACGACCAGATTTATATACCGACCAACAAAAATTCGTTTTTCAATATAGAATCTTTAGGCGCTTTTACCAGCGCTATGATGATCCCTCTGACATTCTTGGTTTATACCGTATTGGGCAATTACACTAGCTTATAAATCTATTATGGACATAAATAAAAAGGCAATAGACTCAGACCCGTATTTCGAAGATGTGAAATCAAAAACGAATATTTCATTCGACTTTGTACTATGGTTTTACAGAATATTGAAATATTGGTATCTATTCGTTATCTCAATCGCTATTTTCACAGCTTATGCTTATTTCAAGAATAAGTCGTGGGTGCCTGTATATGGCATACAAGCTATGATAATACTGGAAAGCAGGGGTACATCCAGTGTATTATCCGGATCGGTTCCGCTCGGTAGTATTTTGCGCAATACCGAGAATCAGCAAATCTTATTGCAATCGTACGGATTGGTACAACGGACAGTGGAGAAACTCCCAAAGAAGATGCATATCGATTATTTTATCCAAACCAGGTTTAAAACAATAAGCCAATATACGGATAAACCGGTTGAGGTAGTAATAGACAGTCTGCAAACCGACCTGAAGCCTGAGGCGTACCATTACGTATATAACATAACATATGTCAATGAAAACCAATGCCGCATCTCATATAAAGAAAACCCTGAAAGCGATGAAGAAGTTTCTTTCAATGCATTTTTCGGTCAGGAAATTAACAATAAGCTATTTAAAATCAAATTAAGAAAA
>JAISES010000366.1 GCA_031263965.1 Prevotella sp.
GTTGCTTGTGCTGGAATTAATGGAAAATCATGGCAATAATTGGAGAGAAAATCTGATGGTACAGAGATTCGCTTGCTGATCAACTTGGGACGTGAGAATTATTCAGCGAACCCTAAATACGTCATTAATTACTTAAAAATGCGTTGTTTGTGATTTTTATTCTTTTTTAGCGACTCATTTATATATGTTTTAAATAGCATATTTACAGATAAATATATAAATTTGTTGATTAGTTAATATAAAAAGTAAAAAATGAATTTCTTTAAAAGTTTATTAGCTTCTATTCTGGGATGCTTTATCGTCATCGGAATATTTATTTTGATAGGTGTTATTTCTCTGATGGCCATTTCTTTAGGTTCTGACGAAAAATATAATCTGAAAAAGAATACCGTTTTAACACTGAAACTTGAGGGTGTTTTGGTTGAAAGGGCTGATTCTAATCCACTCATGGAAATGTTAGGATTAAGTGAAACAAACCAGATAGGATTGGATGATGTCCTTGCATCTATAAAAAAGGCAAAAGAAAATGATAAGATTAAGGGAATATACATCGATGCAGGAATGTTTTCTGCATCGGGCGCTTCTTTGAAAGAAATACGGGATCAACTTGCAGACTTCAAAACGAGTGGGAAATTCATTGTAGCCTATAGCGATACTTATCTGCAAGGTTGCTATTACCTTTCTTCCGTAGCCGACAAAGTTATAATGAACCCTCAGGGTAATCTCGATTTGCACGGGCTATCCGCTTCTCCTACTTTTTATAAAGGCCTGCTCGATAAGATCGGAATAGAGATGCAGATATTCAAGGTAGGTACTTTTAAATCTGCCGTGGAACCTTTTATGCTTGATAAAATGAGTGATGCCAACCGCGAACAGGTAACATCCTATATTAACGATATGTGGTCTACGATTGCAAGCGATATATCGGAATCGAGAAAGATATCTGTTGAAAGGATAAATTTGATTACGGATTCTCTTGGCCTTTTCAGAAAACCTGAAATATGCGTGCAGGATGGTTTATTGGATACATTATTGTACGAACCGGCTGTCAAAGAATATATAAAAACATTGGCAGGTGCGGAAGAATCGAAAAATGTCCGCTTTGCTTCCGTCAAAGATATGACTACGGTAGAGTTTAAAAAACCAAGTAAATCGGAAGACATAATAGCTGTTCTTTATGCTGAAGGCTCTATTACCAACGGATCGTCCAAGGAAGGCATAACTGATAAAAGGTACGTAAAAGAGATAGAAAAACTGAAGAATAATGATAAAGTAAAGGCTGTTGTTTTCCGCGTGAATTCTCCCGGAGGAAGCGCTTATGCATCGGAACAAATATGGAAAGCTGTTTCGGACTTGAAAGAAAAGAAACCGGTGGTGGTATCTATGGGCGGTTACGCGGCATCGGGAGGATATTATATTTCATGTAATGCATCCAAAATTATTGCACAGCCAAATACATTGACAGGATCCATCGGCATATTCGGCATGTTTCCTAATTTTGAGGGAATAAGCAAAAAGGTAGGATTGTCTTACGATAATGTAAAGACAAATAAAATGGCTGATTTTGGAGATGTTTCGCGTCCGATGAGAGAAGATGAAAAAGCGGTTATGCAAAACTATATAGAACGCGGATACGATTTGTTCCTGACCCGTTGTTCGGAAGGACGCGGAATACCCAAAGATTCTCTCGATCTGATTGCCCAGGGTCGTGTATGGACAGGGTCCCAAGCTTTGAAAATAGGTCTTGTGGATGCTTTAGGCAATCTGGATACAGCAATAGCGGAAGCCGCTAAATTGGCCAAATTAGAAGATTATGGATTGCGCCGTTTCCCTAAAATAGAAGATTTTTGGGCTAATTTCTTATCCAATCAGAAAGAGGAAATGACAACCAAGGCCTTAAAAGAATATCTGGGCAGCGATTATCAGGTTTTTAAAACAATAAAAGAGATTAAAGAACAGGATTTCATTCAGGCGCGTATGCCTTATGATATAGATATCAGATAAAGGAAATAATGATAAATAATAAATCCGTACACATCAAAAAGTGGTTATTGCCATTGTCATGGTTGTACGGGTTTGTTGTATATATACGGAACAAGTTTTTCGATTGGGGCGTATTGAAACATGAAGAGTTTGATGTTCCTGTTGTTTGCATAGGCAATATTACGGTAGGAGGAACAGGCAAAACGCCTCATACCGAATTTCTTATAAAATTGCTGCAACAAAAATATAATAGGGTAGGGGTATTAAGCAGAGGATACAAGCGGAAATCAAAAGGTTTTGTCCTTGCTACAGCGCAAACTACCAGTAGGGATATAGGCGATGAATCGTTCCAGATAAAACAAAAATTTCCGGAAACAATAGTTGCTGTCGATGGAAATAGAAGAAGAGGCATAAAAAAATTATTGTCACTGGAAAATCCTCCTGAAATAATTCTGCTTGACGATGCTTTCCAGCACAGGTATGTAAAGCCTTCTTATACAATTTTACTTTCCGATTTTAACCGTCCCGTATATAATGATAAATTGCTTCCTGCCGGACGTTTGAGAGAACCTGCACCGGCCATGAGGAATGCGAATATTATCATCGTAACCAAATGTCCGCTGGATCTGCAACCTATCGATTACCGGATAATTTCTCACGATATAAATGCTTTTCCTTACCAGGGCTTATATTTTACTACCCTTGCATATAAAGGCTTAAAACCTGTGTTTATTAATGAAAATAAAGAATTATCTTTGGATACATTGTCCGGCAGGCCGGTTTTGCTGGTCACCGGTATAGCCTCGCCCGGCATGATCATTGATAAGCTGTCGGAATATACAGATAAGGTGCAAACTATCGTATATCCCGATCATTATAATTTCAGGGCGAAAGATATAAAACATATTACGGATGAATTCAGAAATATAACGTCGGAAAATAAGCTGGTATTGGTTACTGAAAAAGATGCTACCCGTTTGGTTCTCAGGAATGATATAGATGACGATATAAAAAAGAATTTGTATTATTTGCCTGTCGAAGTAGCGTTCATCGACAAAGAGGAAGAATTTAATAATAAAATATATAAGCATGTTAGAGAAAATAAAAGAAACCGCATCATTTATAAAAAGTAAGATAGAAATAGTACCCGGTTTTGCTATTATCCTGGGTACGGGTCTTGGCGAGCTTGTACATGAAATAAGCGGTAAAAAAGAAATACCGTACGATATTATTCCTAATTTTCCCCTTTCGACGGTAGAAGGGCATAGTGGCAAACTGATCTTCGGCCAGTTGGGAGGAAAGCCCGTTTTGGCTATGCAAGGGAGATTTCATTATTATGAAGGATATAACATGCGGGAAGTTACATTCCCTGTTCGTGTATTCCAGGCTTTAGGTATCCGGTATTTATTTGTTTCTAATGCTGCCGGCGGAACGAACGGCAGTTTCGATATAGGCGACATCATGCTTATAGACGATCATATAAATGCCTTCCCCGAACATCCGCTTCGTGGTAAGAACTATAAAGAACTTGGCACCCGTTTCCCCGATATGAGCAATGCATACGATAAAAAACTGCGCTTGTTGGCTATGGAAATAGCCAGGGAGAGCAATATAAAATTGCAGCACGGGGTATATGTGGGTACGCAAGGGCCGACATTTGAAACGCCTTCCGAATATAATTGGTTTCGTATTATTGGAGGCGATGCTGTGGGCATGTCTACTGTTCCGGAGGTTATTGTGGCCAATCATGCCGGAATGAAGGTGCTTGCGTTCTCTATAATCACCGATCTGGGTGTAATTGGTAAAATAGTAGGGGTAACACACGAAGATGTACAGGAGGCCGCTAAAATAGCCCAACCCAAAATGGCATTCATCATGCGGGAAGTGATAAAACGGATCAACTAGCATTCAATATATTATTCATTTCAAGCTGCTATCTGTTAATGGTCGGTTAGCGGTAGGGGCAGCCCTTTGTGGTTGCCCGAAAAAATACAGCCGGATTGCTTCGGGTAAACCCTCGCGATGACGCGGAAAACAGACAACCAAATACGGCAATAATTATTTTATAGAACTTAGAAACTGTTTGAATTTTATAGCATAAAAAAATTGCTAAGAAGTTTTTTTTCAAATCCCATAATAATATTTTTCGCTAAAATTCAAACAGTTTCTTATTTAGATGAAGAGTACGGATTATTTCTGTATTCTTTTTTATTATCTTTACAATCAGTGTTCTATTTAATATTTTGCTATGAAATCATATTCTATCCTTATTCTTTTTCTATTCGTTGCAGCCTTTTTGCAGGCTCAGAGTGTTTCATTAAAGGTAATTAATGATGAAATAACAGCCGGAGACTTCAGTAAAGCGAAGAAATCCATTGATCTGTATATTGCTCAAAACAATCTTCCGGCAAAAGAGATATATGATCTTAATTTTAAGAAAGATGTTCTGGATAGGATATCCGTCGATTTCTCCAAATCGAGAGATAATGTGATTGAGTATATCAAAAAGTATTATCCTGATGCGGATGATAAAATGATGTTGGATTGGGAGGCCGAGAAGTCCCTTGAAATGAAAGTGATAGATGGAGAAAAACGGTATTTGAGCCGTGCCGCCCCTAACCTTTTCAGGATAAATAAAGATGCTATAAAACGAAAATTAGAAATAGATGGTTTTCAGGAAGATAATGTAGGTAAAGTATTGAAAACCCACTTGCCTGCGGTTGTAGCGTCTCTTAAAAACACGGATATGACACAGGCTGACCCTGTGAAAATGAAAGTAAAATATACTGTAACCCTTAAGCCGGATGTCGTTCCGGCAGGAGAGGTTGTTCGTTGCTGGCTTCCCTATCCCCGTGAAGATAACCGGCGGCAAACATACATAAAACTTATATCCGTAAGTGACGCGGATTATATAATTTCCCCTCAGGATTATGCTCATCGTACTTTGTATATGCAAAAGGTTTCCGAAAAGGACAAACCAATGGTCTTTTCCGTAGAATTTTCATATTCCTCTTCCGCTGAGTGGTTCGATCCGGAAAATAAGCAGATAGAACCGTACAATGATAATAGCGAACTCTATAAGAAGTATACAGCGGAACGTGGGTCGCATATTATTTTTACCGATAAGATAAAAGAGCTTTCGAAGAAGATTGTAGGTAACGAAACGGATCCTTACAGGGTGACAAGGAAGCTGTTCGATTATATTAACGATAACTATCCATGGGCCGGCGCGCGGGAGTATTCTACTTTGGAAAATATACCTGGATATGTGATTGAAAATAAGCATGGAGACTGCGGACAGGTAACGTTGCTTTTCATTACCCTTGCCAGATATAATGGTATCCCTGCAAAGTGGCAGAGTGGTTTTATGATGCATCCAAATGGATTGAATCTTCATGATTGGGCTGAGGTTTATTACGAAGGGGTGGGATGGATCCCTGTCGATCAGTCTTTTGGCCGGCGCGATCTTGATAAGGACGAGGATGCTCGTTATTTTTTCCTGAACGGAATTGACGCTTACCGTTGGATAGTGAATGATGACTATTCACAATCTTTATTCCC
>JAISES010000451.1 GCA_031263965.1 Prevotella sp.
CACAATTCGTCTTATCTTTTCAATTACCGTTATTCTACAAGCACCCTGTTGGACAAAGCCGGGATCCCATTGGAAGAAAGTTCGACAATGGACTATCAGGATTTGAACTTCAAGCTGAACTTCCCAACTCAAAAAGCCGGAATATTCTCGGTATGGGCTACCGCATTGATTGATAAGTATGACGCCCGACCTGAAAAGGACAAGGACAAATGGGAAAGCATAGACGACCGCCAGCGTTCAATATCTGACCAGACAATGGCGGCAGGAGGTATTTCGCACCGTTATTTCTTTGGGAACAATGCCCAATTAAAAACAACACTTGCCGCAACTTATTCGGAAGGCAAAGCCGGTATGGATATAATAGATCATTCCGATAACACAACACCCTATATGGCCTCAAACAACAGGTATACCAACCTGATTTTTAAGAGTTCGTTCAATAAGAAATTCAGTTCCCGATTCACCAATATGACAGGTGTAACTTATACTAAATTGTTGTATGATATGACTTTTGACTTGGCTCCACACGAGGGATATGCGTTAGACAACATCTCGCAAGGAGACGGAAACACAGACCTGATTTCGGTTTATAATTCGTCGCTTATCGGACTCAGCGACAAGTTGGACATGAGTGTAGGTATAAATACGCAAACGATGACCCTGAATAACGAATGGACAGTAGAGCCGCGAGCCTCTTTGCGATGGCAGGCTTCAAGCAAAAGTGCGTTTGCAATAGCATATGGTTTGTATAGCCGTATGGAAAAAATGGATGTTTACTTTATAAAAACGAAAGGGACTGCCGAAACGGAGAATAAAAAACTTGGTTTTACCAAATCGCACCACCTGATGCTTACATATAATTATAGAATCAGCGATGATATGCTCCTGAAAATCGAGCCCTATGTCCAATTCCTGTATGATGTTCCCGTAATAGCCGGCAGTTCATATTCGGTTCTCAACCGTAGGGATTTCTGGGTGGAAGAACCTTTGGTGAACGAAGGAAAAGGGCGTAACTACGGAGTAGATATCACGTTTGAGAAATATCTGACAAAAGGGCTTTACTACATGGTAACCGCATCCCTTTTCGAATCAAGGTACCGTGGCGGAGACGGTGTGTGGCATAGCACAAGATATAACCGGAATTATATTATCAACGGGCTAACCGGTAAAGAATGGATGCTTGGGCGCAACAAACAAAACGTATTGAGCGCAAACATACGGCTGACACTGCAAGGAGGCGAGCGACATGCTCCGGTAGATGAAAAAGCCACCATGAACGATCCGGATAAAGAAGTCCAATACGACGAAACAAAACCTTTCTCCAAACAATTATCTCCGATGTTTCTGACCAATCTCTCTGTCAGCTACAAAATAAATAGAAAGAAAGTATCACATGAATTTGCCCTTCAGATGGTGAATGTTACAGGTTATGAGGAATTTTACGGACATCATTATAACACGAAAACGAATGACATTGAACTATATAGAGGAGCAACGAAACTGCCGGATATCAGCTATAAAATTCATTTCTGACAATTGAGGCCGGAGCATACACAAGATGAGATAAGCACTTGTTTTTCCTGTGTGTTTCTCGTGGAATGTGTATTTTTGTCATCTCAATATCAGATAAATATGAATAAGCAATCTTTTATATATGATTTCTTACAGGCTCATGGATTCAGGGTATGGAGGCATATATTGTTTCTTATGGCGTTTATTCCTATTGGATTATCCATGCCGTTTTGGTCGTTCGGCGGTTATGCCGGAATTCCGTTAAGTACAATCTATGGGTTCGGGATAGGTATTATCATTTCCATTATAATTTTAGCCTATTTCAACGTATCCTGTCTGGCTCCGCGTTACCTGCCAAAAGGAAAATATTTTACTTACATCGTAGCTTTATTGTCATTGACTGCCGGGTTTCTTGCTTTGAAATACATAGCCGAACTCTTAATCCTTTTAAGCTTTGGTGTGAAAAGAGCAATGAGTTGGGTTCTGATATTGGAAACGCTTTCAAACCTGATGCTATACACAATTACTATTGCAAGTACCTCCATCACAACTTTATTCAAACAATGGATAACTGATAACACCAAGATTGAAAATTTAGAGAATAAACAGTTGAAGAATCATATTGAAGAATTTAAGAACCGTATTAATCCTCAATTCCTTTATACTACGTTGGATTATGCTTCCGAAAAAGCGGAATCGGATCCTGTCCAAACATCAGAAACCCTCTTTAACCTGAGCGAATTGTTGAGTTATCAGCTCTACGACAGCAGGCGGGAAAGTGTTATACTGGAATCCGAGATTGAATTTATACGAAATTACCTGATGCTGGAACAGCAGAACTCCGGCAATAAACTGGCCTATTCAATTTCAGTTTCCGGCAGGACAAACTTATTTATTCCTCCCTGTCTGTTCATGCCATTGGTTGAACTAATCTTAAACCAATTGCCGGACAAATTGATAATAAGGTTTGATGTGGATAATGAACGGGTAAAATTTGAGTGTATTACTCCAAATGCTCGTTTATCATCTTCCGATTGCAAAAAAATCAGGCAACGATTGGAATTACTGTACGGGGATAAAATCACTCTCATCAAAAAAGACGAAACCATAGAATTACAGTTCAGAATATGCTAAACAAAATCAATCATATAGTTCCTGACTTACTTTTAAAGCCGAAGTACCGGCTTTTAAGACATGCTCTGATACAATTAGTCGTGCTACTGATTACCATGAATGTATTTTGGGATGAACCGGTGCGGATTTTGCCCGAAAGATTTACCGTCTGGCTTCCATATTACTTGCTATTTAATGTAATTATTTATGCCAATATGTATCTGTTGGTTCCCCGGCTGCTTCTAAAAGGACGGACACGGCTCTATCTC
>JAISES010000091.1 GCA_031263965.1 Prevotella sp.
TGAAAAAGCAATCGCTTGTGATAATACATCAGGATTCAACCAATTGATCGTGCCTCCGGGCAAGAGGACTGTTTTGAACTTGCCCGACGGGACAAAAGTATGGGTAAACTCTGATACCCGTTTGATTTATCCTGCTTCGTTCTCCCATGATATGAGGGAGATTTTTGTAAACGGCGAGATATATATAGACGTGGCAAAAGACGAAAAGCGACCTTTTATAGTTAAAACAAAAGATATGGAAGTGAGAGTATTGGGGACAAAGTTTAATATTACAGCATACGAAGAAGATGATGAAAAAACGGTAGTCCTGGTTTCAGGTTCAGTACAAATCAATACGAAGAACAACAATGACAGCGCCCTGTTGACTCCTGAACAAATGTATGTCAATGAGAAAGGGCAAACCCACATAACAACTGTTGATACCAAGACATACACCTCGTGGATAGATGGAATATATTTTTGTAAAAATCTGAATTTGGAAAATATACTTCAACGGCTTTCAAGATATTACGGTGTGGAGATCGCTTGCGACCCGTCTGTGGGCAAAGAAATATTTTCCGGAAAACTTGATTTAAAGGAAAACCTGGACTCTATTTTCGACGGAATCGCATTTGCCATACCAATATCGTATACGGAAAGCAACGGAGCCTATTTAATTACTCCGAAGAAATAAAAATTTTATTGTTAACTTAAAAAAAACAATTATGAGGAAGGAATATGAAAAACAGCACAGGGAAAAGGGATAGCTACTCTTAAAACTTAATACCCCTTATTATTTGTTGGCATTTATGACATCAAAGAGATCCTGCTAATCTCCTTGAAAAGGGTAGTTATTGCTCTATAAAAAACAAAAAAACCGGACAGTATTCGCGGTACCATCCGGTATGGGAATGAATTAACAGCTAAACACGTAACCATTAATCATCACAAAAGTATGATAAGAAAAGGAATATTATTAAAAAAGTATGTTAAAATTATGCGGATGATGTTCTTTTTACTACTTGCAGGCATCAATCTCTGCAATGCTGCAAATATTTACTCGCAGAGTAAAATGATCTCGCTTAGCATAAGGAATGTCTCTGTAAAAGAGATTTTTGACCAAATAGAGAAAAATAGCGAGTTTCTATTTTTCTATAAAAATGCAGATATTGACCTAAACAGGAAAGTCTCCATACAGGCTCGTAACCAAACAATCCATAAAGTATTGGACCAACTCTTTGAAGGAACAGATAATACGTATTTGATTTCAGACCGTCAGGTGTTTATTTCCAAAAAAAAGGCATCCGGCATTCCGGTGCCAAATGAAATAAACCAGTCAGGGATAGTCATTACCGGCACCATCGAAGACCACTTAAATGAGCCGCTACCGGGGGTAAATATCGTAATAAAGGGTACGCAAACAGGTATTGTTTCTGATTACGACGGGACATTTTCCATAACGGTTCCTGATGAAAGGGCAGTGCTCGTTTTTTCCTTTATAGGATATACCCCGCAGGAAGTTGCAATCGGATCGAAACGGAAACTGAATGTTAAACTCAGGGAGCTTAGCCATGAAGTGGATGAGGTGGTTGTTGTGGGGTACAGCAAGCAATCAAAAATGACGCTTACCGGCTCTATCTCGGCAATAAAGCAGGAAGAGATTCAAGCGATAGCCACTCCTACTTTGGGCGAAGGGCTTTTAGGAAAAACCGCAGGCATATCCATGACGCAATCTTCCGGAACACCAGGCGAGTCCGACCCCTCGGTCTATATTCGCGGGATCGGGACATTCAATGCCACGGAGCCTTTGTTCATTATTGATGGCGTGCCTAATTCAAAACGCGCGTTTATGCAGCTTAGCCCTGCAAGCATCAAGGATATCAGTATCCTTAAAGATGCTTCGGCAACTGCCGTTTACGGCGTAAAAGGCGCCAATGGCGTAATTATCGTATCTACACGGCGTGGAAGCGCTGGAAAAATCAGCATTGACACCCAATTTTCCTATGGTATTCAGCAGTCCAGACAGTTGTTGGAGTTTGCCGATTCCTACCAATACGCATTGGCATATAACCAAATGCTACTAAGCGACGGAAAAACAACAGGATTTATTTCGGACGACCATAGTGAGCATTATAGGAAGAATGATGAACCTTTGCTGTATCCCAATAAAAACTGGGTAGACGAAGTTGTAAACAATCTCGCCCCGCTCATGCGTGCCAATCTGAATATTTCCGGAGGAACGGAAAGCATCCAGTATTTCACCTCCGTATCCTATTTGTCGGAGGAAGGGATGCTGAAACAATATGGCCCTGCCATGGCAGATTTTGGTTATGACCGGTTGAACCTGCAAACCAATGTAGACATCAATATCACGCCAACCACCAAATTGTCGTTCACCGGCAGTTCAAGGATTGGAGACAGGACACAGCCGCTTCCGGTCAATACGGTTACGATGGATGTGTTATGGGGGAGGTTGTACAATATTCCGCCTATGACAAGCTATGGCGTATATGAAGGCAAATTTGTGAATCCGGACATGAGGTATTTACCCGAACCCATTGCTTTTATAGAAGAAAGTTTCCCGCAGTATCTCTATAGGGGAGATTACAGGAAAGCGGAAGAAAACCGTTTTGATTTTAATTTTGATTTCACCCAAGAGATGAAAGGTATATGGCGTGAACTCAATGGATTAAAATTCAGGACAAAAATGGGTTATAGGAGCGGTTTCGACAGGAACAAGGTCATACAAGGCGGATTAAACAGCGTATATACTGCCATCTATAATAAAGACGCCGTCACTCCGAACCCTAATTTACCGGGCGACCAGGTAGTACTCAAAAAGACGGGCGAAGAGACAACCAAGTCTTGGGGAACTTCATATAGCCCCAGCCGGTACTTATATTTTGAAGCCGGTTTTGATTATGAAAAAACCTTTGGAAGCCATTTCCTAAGTGGATTGATTCTCTATAACCAGAATAAAGATTTTTTTCCGCCCAGCACTTGGGTGTATAGCAATATTCCCATAGGCAATGTTGGTTTGGTTGGCAGGATAAATTACAACTACAACCAGAAATATATGGCAGAGGTCAATGTGGGTTACAACGGCTCCGAAAATTTTGCAAAAAATAAACGCTTCGGATGGTTCCCCTCTTTCTCTGCCGGATGGGTAGCAAGTAAAGAAAAATTTATGGGCAATATTGATTTTATAGATCAGTTAAAGTTCCGTTTTTCTTATGGAATCGTAGGTAGCGACCAAGCAGGCGGAGAGTCGCGTTTCACTTATATAGGGACAAGTTACGACAGGGATATCAGCCAATATTACGGTTACAATTTCGGAGATGACATTTCGCAATTCAGACCCGGGGTACTTGAATCATCTGTCGGGAATACAAAAGTCACATGGGAGACTGCAAAAAAACAAAATTATGGGGTTGATTTGGAGTTGTTTGATAACCGTTTCTTTTCCAGCTTTGATTATTTCCATGAATACAGGGACGATATCTTGATGGCGCCAAAGTCTACTCCTGGTTTTGTGGGATTTACTATGCCCATGCTCAATATCGGGGAAGTTAAGAATAAGGGATTTGACATTGTTGCCGGCTGGCGCGGGAGAATCAAAGATTTCAACTATTCTTTCGACGGAAACCTTACATACTCGAAAAACGTTATCCTCTTTATGGATGAAATTCCGCCGGTAGAACCCTATCAAACAGTTACCGGGCATCATCTTAATTATTATTACGGATACGTTTGGGATGGTTATTATACAGAAGAAGAGGTGAATATAATCAATGAAGAAAGAGCATCCGGAGTAAGCGCCGAAGATCGAAGCATACCTTTACCAACAGCCGCATTTGTTAAAGCAGGAGATATGAAATATGCGGATTTGAACAACGATGGAACAGTAGACCAGATTGACAGGAAAGTGATCGGAAATCCAAGAGATCCTCAGATTATGTTTGGTTTTAACGGACGTTTTTCCTGGAAAAATTTTGATTTCAGCTTCGGGCTACAGGGCGTATCGCGTATTTCCAGGGAATTGGGCTATAAACAGCCCTTTGGTTCAAATGGCCGCAACAGTTTATGGTTGCCGTTTTACGAAAACTCATGGACTCCGGAAAGGGCAGAAACCGGAACGGTAGAATGGCCGCGCATATCTGTAGATAATAAGAGCTACAATGCAGAGACCTCCACTTTTTGGATCAGGGATGCGTCTTATCTCCGCCTGAAAAGGGCAGAATTAGGATATACGTTTAACAAAATACCGGTTATAAAACAATTGAGGCTATATCTATCCGGAACGAATTTGTTTACGCTACAAAAGAATGAATTCAGATGGTCTGATCCGGAATTATACAACCAAACTTACCCTTTGGTTAAGCTGTACAGCATTGGGTTAGATGTCTCTTTTTGATTTAACTAAAATAATATAATCAGTCATGAAAAAACATATAAACAATAAATTCTTGTATTTGCTTGTCCTATGCCTTTATATACTGGCAGGATGTGATGATTTTAAATTGGGAGATTCTTTTCTGGAGCAACCGCCGGAATTAAAGTATTCATTGGATTCGGCCTTTACCCATGCGGAAAGGGCAAGAGAAGTATTATGGAATGCTTATTCCACACTGCCTTACGGGCATGGTTATGGAAAAGACAACGAATCGGGGCAGATAGGGTGGATCGCGTATAAAAGCGGAATAGGTACCGGGAATGCATACCAGGTTCCTATTTGGTGTCTCACAGATTTGGTCAGGTTCAGGATGACCTACGGGGGGATTATAGAATGGATGAGAGGCACTATTTCTGCCCAAAATGCGCATGAATATGCAAAATATAATTGGCGCAACAGATTGGGATGGGATGGAATACGCATTTCGCATATTTTCATGGATAATGTAGATAAGGTAATGGATATGGATGACTCTGAAAAAAGGAGATTGAAAGCGGAGGCAAAAATCATTATCGCCACCCATTATGTTGAGATGTTTCACCACTATGGCGGTGTGCCTTATGTAAATAAAGCTTTTGACCCGAATGATGAATTAACGGCGGAACGCTTAACCGTGTTACAAACTGTCGATACGATCTGTGCCCTTATTGACAATGCTATCCCCGACCTTCCTTTTACCTTAGAAGACCCTGCGCTTTGGTCCGGGCGTTTAACTTCGGCTGCGGCCATGGGGCTGAAAGTGAAATTTCTATTGATGGCGGCAAGCCCGCTTTTCAACAGCGAGCAGCCGTATATGGATGGAGAAGCAGCCACAAAGCAGCTTGTATGGACTGGGGGATATAAAAGAGATATTTGGGAGAAATTGAGGGCGGCATGTGAAGAATTACTTACCAAACTAGAAAGCCAGTCTTATTACAAGATGGTGAACACTGGCAATCCGGCTTTAGATTACAGGGCCGGATATCTGGAACGGACGAGTGAAACTTTATATTCTACCCGAACCGTATATAGATGGGTTTCACCCACACAGCCCGACATTATTAGAAACCAGCATTGGTGGGCAGACTGCACGCCGCTTCACAACTATGCCAGGATGTTTCCCATGAAAAATGGCATGTCTATTTCCAATCCGGCATCAGGTTACGACCCTGCCAATCCCTATTACAACAGAGACCCGCGGCTTTATGAGGCGCTTTTGGTAAATGGGGGTAACTATCAATCTCGAAAGATGGAACTTTATGAAGGAGGGCAAGACAGAATAACGATGAGAAATGTATTTGCCGATGCCGGATATAAGCTATTTAAATGGAAACTGAACTTGCAAACAAGCGAAATGAAAGCAAACCAATGGCCTTATTTCCGCATACCGGATTTGTATCTGATCTATGCCGAGGCATTGAATGAATTGAACAACGGCCCTACTGCCGAAGCTGCCAGGTATGTAAACAAAGTGAGGGAGCGGGTGCAGGTTGGTCCTATTGAAGACTTTATTGGAAAGCCTCTTGGACAGATTTCGAAAAAGGAATTCTTGGATGCCTTATTGAACGAAAGAGTTCTTGAATTGGGGTGTGAAAATTCCCGCTGGTTTGATATGGTACGCCATAAGATGGAGGATGTTTTTACGTCAAAAGACATTGCTATGGATATTTATCTGAAAGTTCCCAAAGAAGGGTTTGATATCAGGCAAATTGATTTTTCACAGCATTCGGAATATTTTGAATATGTAGAAACAGAGCTGACGGATGGCATCAGGTGGCAGAG
>JAISES010000098.1 GCA_031263965.1 Prevotella sp.
TCGCTGGTGTCCCCGCTCACCGCCCAGCCGCAGGCTGTCTGGAGAAACGTAATCAAATCGGCCTTGTAGTCCATAATCTCCCGTACAAACTGTTTCCACATCGGGCAGTCAACGTCTTTGTCGTACCGTACCCTGGCTAATTTGGTGATCATGTCCTCTTTCCGGTGGGGCAGAAGTTCACCGGCCTTGAGGTCAACTGTCCCGTTCTCCACGTTGAGGAGCCAGGGATTTGCGTCCAGATCGTCAACCGTAGCGTTGAGGCACGGAATATACTGCGCCGCCCTTACAGATGCCTCCCGGCGTCTCATTGATTCGCTCTGGACAGCATATTTTTCAATTTCCCACCGTTCCCGGTAGTCGGCGGTTTTGTAGAGTTCGGCATAGATGTTCCGCACCATTTCAAGCTGCTTCGTGTAGAGCAGAGCGCCGGTATCTACCTGCCAGTGGGTATCGTCCCAGACGACCCATTTCTTCCAGGGGGCTATATACCGGATGTCCGCGCCATGCTCCTTGACCAGCCTTTCAGCGTTGGTTGAATCGGTGAACTGGAGCAGCCCCTTCTGAAGCTGGTTGATCCGCAGGTAGATTGCCTCATCGCCGACTCCGTCAATGCTTCTACCGTTCTGTACCATGTCCTGTTTCATACATTCTCCTTGTAAGGTAAAGATTATGTAGAGAATGTAAGGGGGTTAGGCGACATGAAAAATAGGTAAAATGTGCAAAATTGGAGTAAGAAGGCGTTTTTTGTTCCCAGTCCTCTGCCCGCAAAGCCCGGTATACCAAAAAATGAAGGGAAGTCCCATACAGCCAAACCCGGACGATGGTCTTTATTTATAAAAATGTGTGAAAGTTATATAGATGTTCAAATCGAATCAGACACCACGACGGCCCGGCAGGAGCCGCCCTATGGCAAAACTCAAGATAAATGCCGCTCAATATTCCTTACAACCTACAAATGTATGAAATTTCATACTATTTTGCCTGATTTAGCCTTGATAATACCCTTTACGCTTCCGTTATATTATGATATGCTGATTGTTATCTGGAGATTGTATAGGCAACTTGCTTGGGTACGGTGAGGGCTTGAGACCGATGATGCTTTTGGGATCTCCCGGTCTAAGTAAAATGTAGGAGGGGAAGCGCATTGGGACTTTATCGCTCAATTTTACGGCTCTATGCCGCCTTTAATTGGTGGGCTGCTCCCCCCCTCTCCGAAGTCCTCGTGGCAACCCCTGCGGGTTTGCCCCTGCGGTCTTCTTCGCTATCCCCACAAGGGGGAGTAATACAATGAGATAGGTAAGAATGCCTGAACAAATACTTACTGAAGAAATACTTATAGATAAACTCCACGATTTCTTTCGCGAAAAGCCATTTATTTTATTTGGTACTGGAATGTCATGTGCATTGGATAATAGATTCGGCATGAATGCACTCAAAAATGAACTTATGTCGGAATTACCAAGATATAAATTAACTACCGAACAACAAAAAGAATGGCAATCCGTTGTTTCATCTCTTGGTGCCAGAAAAGACTTGGAGAATGCATTAAACGCAGTTACTGAACATGAATTATTAAAGATAATAACAACAGTTACTGCCAGATTTATCGTCAAATTAGATAAAAATTATGCTTATGAAATTGCAGATAATAAACGACAATGGCCAGCTATAAATTTATTGAAAAGAATTTATGATACTCTGTCTGAAAATAATTCAGTTCTTCATATTCTTACACCTAATTATGATATGCTTTTTGAATATACCTGTGATTACGCTGGGTTGGTATACACCGATGGATTTTGGGGTGGGGTTGAAAAACATAGAGACTGGAAAAGCATAGAACAGGCTATGCGTGAACCTCAAAGAATTTCTTATGGAACAAAATTAAAAACAATCCATAAAACGAAAAGGCACATCCGTCTTTATAAAGTACACGGTTCATTAAATTATTTTTTTCATCATCATCATGTTATTAGAAATGATACATGGATATGGGAACCCCCGGAATATGTCGAAAGGATAATGATAACGCCCGGTTTATCAAAATACCAAAGGTTGCAGGAATACAGAAAAGAACTACTACAATCTGCTGATAGTGCTATAGAAAGAGAGAGCCGTTTTTTATTTATAGGCTATGGATTTAATGATATCCATCTTGAAACATACATTAAACATAAACTCATTGAACAATCATGCCATGGATTAATAGTAACAAGGGATTTCAATACACGCATGGACTCATTGCTTTCAGAAGCTGACAATCTTTGGCTTGTTTGCAAAACGGAAAACGATAGTGGTACGCGTATCTATAACAAACATTATCCTGATTATTTCTTACTAAAGGGGAAGAATATTTGGGATATAAAAGAATTTGAAGCTTATATATTCGGAGGATAATTATGGCTATTTTTACTTTCGACGCATCACATTTGCTTGGAAAAGTTCGTTCTGTTGATACCAAGCGAGTCAACGTCCAAGTTAATTCAGATTAAGATTTACGAAAAGCCCGAGTTGGACAACTTGTAGCGCTTTCTTTGCCAGGTGCGCTTGAAGAATGGCTGATAGCAATAATTGATAAAGTTGTGAAAACACCAGTCTATGAAGAAAGCATTCTCGATGAAGACGAAGTGGCTGTACCCCTCCCACATGAGAGTGTGTTAAACACAGTACAGCTTACTTTGGTTGGTACTGTAACACTTGACTCAAAAAACAAAATACATTTTTCTCGTTCGTTGATTCAGGTTCCGGAAATCGACAGCAAATGCAATATCTTACATGATGCCCAATTACAGGCATTTATGGGCCTTTTGTCAGATGAAGGAAAAACAGGACATGCCTTGGAAATAGGGAAATACACCATAGATGAAAACGCACAAGCATATATTGATGGAAACAAATTGTTCCAACGCCATGCTTCTATTTTGGGAAGCACTGGTTCCGGAAAATCATGGACTGTGGCATCAATTTTGGAACAGGCAGCAAAGCTTTCCTCGGCAAATTTGATTGTTTTTGATTTGCACGGTGAATATCGAGAATTATCTTATGCAAGACATTTGCGTATTCCTGGTCCAGAGGAACTTGGGAAAAGCGATAGTTCTTTATTATACCTCCCATATTGGTTGCTTAACACCGAAGAATTACAAGCCATGTTTATTGATAAAAGTGAATTCAGTGCACACAATCAAGTTACTGTTTTTCAAGAAGCCGTGGTTACTGAAAAACGGAAATATTTAGAGACCTTAAAAAAGACAGAAATTTTAAATGCTTTTACGCTTGACAGCCCTATTCCATTTGGGGTCGAGGATGTAGTTGCAAAGCTGAAACGATTAAATGAGGAGAAAGTTCAGGGATCCCGTGGCGAAAAACAGGGGGATTTTTTCGGTCAATTCAGTCGGTTGCTTGTTCGATTAAACAGTAAAATCACTGATAAACGCTACGGTTTTTTGTTCCAATCTCCTAAGTCTGAAAACCAGTATGAATCTATGGCTGAAATGATGAAACGGCTCATGGACTATTCAACGTCAGGAGCACAAATAAAAGTCATAGATTTTTCTGAAGTTCCATCTGACATTTTGCCTGTTATTGTTGGTCTTGTTGCTCGAATAATCTATCAGGTTCAATTTTGGACCGATCATGAAAAACGACGGCCAATGGCATTTGTTTGTGATGAAGCCCATCTATATTTGCCCAAGAAAGAAGGGAAAAATCCTGTTGAACAGCGTGCCATTGAAAATTTTGAAAAAATAGCTAAGGAAGGACGCAAGTATGGTGTCGCCTTGCTTATAATTAGTCAACGTCCTTCAGATGTAAGTACTACAATACTTAGTCAGTGCAACAACGTTATTGCCCTTCGTCTTACAAATGGGGAAGATCAATCGACAGTCAAAAAGCTCCTACCTGAAAGTCTCGCGGGCTTAATGGATACTTTGTCAATTTTGGATATTGGCGAGGCATTGGTTGTTGGTGACGCAGTCTTGTTGCCGAATAGAATACGTCTATTACCACCTACCGAAAAACCGTTGAGTTCTACTATTGCTTTCTGGGATGAATGGAGTAAAGCTCCCGATACTCCTGATTTTGTTAAATCAGTAGAAAACATGAGAAGGCAGAATAGAACATGACAACGGATATTTTTTTGTGTGTTGGAGAGAAATTATGGGCATCTCATTCAATAAGCCCAGTTATCTGCTGATTCTCGGGTGATGAATTAGACAGTATCAGGGTTATGAGCCGGGCAGCAACCTGTTATCGTAAGGAGGATATAGGCTATGATTTATCAACAAATAATATATGGGGATACCTCTATCCCCTCCCAGCCAGAGGCTGAAGTTATTGCCATAATGCAAAGATATTACAGAGGCAAAGAAACTCACAAAGTTGCCTATTTTAATTATGCACCATCAAACCTTAAAGAACTATTCCCCTTATGCTCAGTGGAAACCTATGAAAGTATCTTTTACCGATTCCATAACTACAAACCAGCAGAAGGCCGTAAGTGTGATATATTTGAAGATATCGAAAGCAGAATTTTCCCCAAGTATTCAATCGTTGACTGC
>JAISES010000132.1 GCA_031263965.1 Prevotella sp.
AAAAAGAAGAATCCGATAAGGATGGCTCTCATTCCGATTATAAGCCTGTAAAAGATGTGACAGATACACAGACTCATCTTTCGGGCATGTTCCAGAATTGGTTTCTCGACTATGCATCCTATGTGATACTCGAGCGTGCTGTTCCCCATATCATAGATGGTTTGAAACCTGTTCAGCGCCGTATCCTTCACTCTATGAAGAGGATGGATGACGGACGCTACAACAAGGTGGCGAACATCATCGGGCATACCATGCAATTTCACCCGCATGGAGATGCTTCGATAGGCGATGCCCTGGTGCAGCTTGGGCAAAAAGACCTGCTCGTGGATTGCCAGGGTAACTGGGGAAATGTATTTACCGGAGATGGAGCCGCCGCGCCGCGTTATATAGAAGCGCGCCTGTCTAAATTTGCGCTTGAAGTGCTCTTCAATCCGAAGACTACCGAATGGAAACCTTCGTACGACGGGCGTAATAAAGAGCCGGTAGCCCTGCCAGTGAAATTTCCGCTGGTGTTGGCGCAGGGAGCGGAAGGTATTGCCGTAGGGCTTTCGTCCAGGATATTACCTCATAACTTCAACGACCTTTGCGATGCTGCGGTTGCTCATTTACAGGGTGAAGATTTTATACTATATCCTGATTTCCAGACGGGCGGATATATCGATGTGGGTAAATATAATGACGGGGAGCGTGGAGGTTCGGTAAAAATACGCGCTAAAATCTCGAAACTGGATAATAAAACGCTTGTTATCAGCGATATTCCATATGGCCGCACATCGTCGTCCGTTGTAGAATCTATTCTGAAAGCCAATGATAAAGGCAAAATCAAGATACGCAAGGTAGACGATATTACGGCTCAGAATGTTGAAATACATGTGCATCTGGCTCCGGGCGTTTCGTCCGATAAAACGATAGATGCCTTGTATGCGTTTACCGATTGCGAAATAAGTATTTCCCCAAACTGTTGCGTGATAGAGGATAACAAACCTTATTTCCTTACCGTAAGCCATATATTGCGCGATACTACGGATAATACGCAGCGATTGCTGCAACTGGAGCTTGAAATACAAAAGAAGGAACTCGAAGAAAGCCTTCATTTTTCATCTTTAGAAAAAATATTCATCGAAGAGCGTATTTATAAGGACAAAGAGTTTGAAAATGCCGCGAACATGGATGCTGCGGTAGATCATACAGGCAAACGTCTGGCTAAGTTTACACACCTGTTTATACGTGAAGTAACCCGTGAGGATATCCTGAAACTGATGGAGATAAAGATGGGACGTATTCTCAAATTCAACTCCGACAAGGCCGATGAACTGATTGCCCGGCACAAGGAAGAAATAGAAGAAATAAAGCATAATATCGAGAATATAGTAGACTATACAATATCATGGTATGTTATGCTTAAAGAAAAATACGGAAAGAACTATCCCCGTAAAACTGAAATCCGCAGTTTCGATACTATTGAAGCTACTAAAGTTGTAGAAGCGAACGAAAAGTTATATATCAACCGCGAAGAAGGCTTTATCGGCACATCGTTGAAGAAAGACGAATACGTTTGTAACTGCTCTGATATTGATGATGTTATTATCTTCTTCAAAAATGGAACATACAAAATAGTGAAGGTCAGTGACAAAATGTTTGTCGGCAAAAATGTGCTTTATCTGTATATTTTTCGCCGCAACGATAACCGCACTATTTATAATGTGGTCTATCGTCATGGAAAGAACGGACCGTCATATATCAAGCGCTTTGCGGTGACAGGCATCACCCGTGATAAGGAATATGATGTTACTCAGGGAATTGACGGATCGCGGGTCACTTATTTCAGCGCCAATCCTAATGGTGAAGCCGAAACAATACGCGTGATATTGAAGCCGAAACCACGTCAGAAAATCTTGGTATTTGAAAAAGACTTTAGCGATATTGTTATCAAAGGCCGTCAATCGATAGGTAATATCCTCACAAAAGCGGAGGTTCATAAAATATCATTGAAACAAAAAGGGGGGTCTACACTCGGAGGCCGTAAAGTCTGGTTCGATCAGGATGTGCTGCGTCTCAACTATGATGGGCGCGGCAAATATCTGGGAGAATTCCAAAGTGACGATCTGATATTGGTTGTCAATCGGAACGGAGAGTTCTATACTTCGTCTTTCGACGTAACTAACCACTACGAAGCAGGAATAATCTTTATTGAAAAATTCGATCCGAATAAGAATTGGACAGTTGTACTTTTCGATGCCGATCAGAAGTATATGTATCTGAAACGTTTTACATTCGAGGCATCGGCCAAGAAACAAAATTATTTAGGTGATAATCCGGAATCTAAATTACAGATACTTACCGACACGGTTTATCCGCGCATACAAGTTACGTTCGGAGGGCGTGACAGCTATCGCGAAGGCCTGGAGATAGATGCCGAAGAATTTATTGCTGTAAAAGGCTTTAAAGCAAAAGGTAAGCGTATCTCTACGTTCGAGATAGGAGAGGTAAAAGAATTGGAGCCGCTTCGTTTTCCGGAACCGGAAGAAGAGGAAGAAAATAAATTCGAGGTACAGATAGACGATGATGACGACGAAACAGACAATCGTCCGATATCTGATATTATAGATGAAATAACAGGACAGCAATCACTGTTTAAAGATGAGAATAACAAGGAATAGGCTATTGTATTTGTTCTTCAGTCTGTTTGTTCTGTGTAATTTATTTGCACAGAACAAGATTGATACGGTTTATATATATAAAGAACCTCCTGTTATGGAAGAACATTATTTTCCTAATCCTTATGTGACCAATAATACCATTACGGCATCTGTTGGCTCGGCTAATATGTACGATACCTATTTATCCCCATTGGAATATAAAGGTACATCTATACGGCTGATGTATGAGCAAATACGCCGTACTTCTTGGTTCAACCGCCGTTTTCATAAGCAACAGGTCTTCGAACTCGATTTGGCAAAGGGTGATAATCCTGCAAAAAACGCATCGGAATATTGGCTGCTTGCCAATTATCGCATTGGCGGACATTATACGCTTTTTTATAGTTACGACCACAATTTCCGTCTGGGGCTCGGCGGCTTGTGGAATATCAATGCCGGAGTGCTGTATAATGAACGAAACGGTAACAATCCCGCATCGGCTCGTGGATATACAAACTTAGACCTTTCCCTCATAGCTTCATATAAACTGAAATGGTTTGCCGTGCGTTGGCAACTCGATAGTCCGTTTGTGGGAATGCTGTTTTCGCCTAAATATGGACAGTCGTATTATGAAATCTCTTTGGGCAACTCGGTTGGGATAGTTAATTTTGCTTCGTTGCACAATCAACGGGCATTGCGTAACTACCTGACAGTGGATATTCCAGTAAATAAATATACAATACGGGTCGGTTACCTGGGCTCATGGTATCAGACTAAAGTGCATGGCATACAGGCTCATCACTACACCAACAGCTTTGTTATAGGATTCCCTATCGAAGGCGTAAAGAGGCCAAAGGAAAAAGCTTGTAATAATTACTGGGATGGTTATTGATTAAAAAAATCATGCAAAAAGATATAGACTTACGTATTACGCCGGAGCAGGCGTCTGATATAGAAAAAGTAAGGCGCGTTTTTTCAACTGCAACAGATATTCCTTTACAGGATATAAACTCTATACGTATTTTGAGGCGTTCGATAGATGCCCGTCAGCGCAATATCTTCATCAACTTGCGGGTAAGGGGGTATATAAATGAAGAACAGAACGATCCTGCATTTGTAAACACGTACTATCCGGGTGTAAAAGATTGTCCCCGTGCCATTGTCGTAGGAGCCGGACCGGCCGGACTATTCGCGGCATTACGGCTGATAGAACTCGGTGTTTGTCCGGTTGTTGTAGAACGCGGCAAGAATGTACGGGACCGTAAACGCGATACAGCCCTGATGAATCGGGAGCATGTAGTAAATCCCGAATCCAATTACTGCTTTGGAGAGGGTGGAGCAGGAGCTTATTCGGACGGAAAACTGTATACCAGAAGCAAGAAGCGGGGCAATGTGGAAAAAATACTGAATGTCTTTTGCCAACATGGAGCCGATCCTTCTATCCTTATAGATGCGCATCCTCATATAGGTACGGACAAATTACCCGGTATTATAGAAAAAATGCGTGTACAGATCATCCTTTCGGGTGGAGAAGTCCATTTTGAGACGCGCATGGATAAGCTTATTATAGAGGATAATGAGGCTATAGGAATAAAAACCAATACAGGAAAGATATTTAAAGGGCCTGTTATTCTTGCGACGGGACATTCGGCTCGTGATGTATATTATATGTTGCACGACCAGAAGGTCAAGATTGAGGCTAAGGGATTAGCTATCGGCTTCCGTATCGAACATCCATCGCATCTTATCGATCAGATACAATACCATTGCAAAGAAGGCCGTGGAAAATTTCTTCCTGCGGCAGAATATAGTTTTGTTGTGCAGTCGGGTGGTCGTGGCGTTTACTCCTTCTGTATGTGCCCCGGTGGAACAATAGTCCCTTCTGCCAGCGGCTCCGGACAAGTAGTTGTGAATGGCATGTCTTCATCCAACCGCGGTTCGCGCTGGTCGAATTCCGGAGTTGTGGTGGAAATCCATCCTGAAGATTTTCCTGAATATGCCAAATACAATGAGTTGAGTTTACTCAAATTTGTAGAAGATATTGAAAAACAAGCGTGGATACAAGGAGGCAAGACTCAGGTTGCCCCTTCCCAACGGATGTGTGATTTCGTTAATGGGCAAAAGAGTAATTCATTGCCTGAAACCTCATATGCGCCGGGTGTAATATCGTCTCCTTTGCATGAATGGATGCCCCGGTTTATATCCACACGTTTACAAGATGCTTTCAGGAAGGCAGGAAACAGCTATCAAGGATATTTGACTAACGATGCTATCCTTCTCGCGGTTGAAAGCCGCACTTCTTCCCCTGTACGAATAGTCCGTGAGAAAGAGACTATGCAGCATATTGAAATAGAAAATCTTTTTCCATGCGGCGAAGGTGCGGGTTATGCAGGAGGGATCGTTTCGGCGGCTATGGACGGGGAACGATGTGCCGAGGCTCTGGCTGCAAAGTTGAAAACTATCTGAACTTTTCCGTTTAATTTATTCGTTTTCAAAGGATTGATTGTGTCCTGACTCAATTTTTAGAAATAAATAGTTCAGATATAGAAAGATATAACTAACTTTAAGCGAATTTTTATTAAGCAATTGCGGCTTGCCTCCCGGCAAACCGCAATCAAAATTTAAAAATTTTTCCCCAAATTAAGTGGGTGTCGAGACGACACTCACTTTTTTCATCTATTACTTAAAATTATTTAAATTATCATCTCTGATATCATATATATTGCTATGCTTAGGTTTCGGATAGTTCTTAGCTGCAATTTCAGCCTTTACTTCGTTTATCTGGGCTTGAGTTATGATAAATTTATCCTTACCATAGTCGTCCATCTCTATGTCGATAGGAGTAAGGAATCCCCAAGCTTCAAAGAATTCGGTAAGATCTAACTGAGCCGATTCGCAAGCCAGTTTAACAAAGTTAAGTTGATAATACCCTTCGGTGATAACTGATGTGTCTACATCTTCCTGATTTCTTAGAGCTTCGTATATGTCTTTGTAGAAATTGGTTTTTCCTAAAATATCTATCATATATAGCTTCAATTGCCAGAAAGGTACCAGTTTAACAAAGTGATGACTGCCGCCTGATCCCGGATACGCATTATGAGGTATACCTTTTTTTAGCAGGCTTGAAAAAGCTTCTTTGTAAAATCCATCGTAAATAAGGCGCGACTGGTTACCCCATGTTGTTTGTACGTACAGGGAATGGATATTGTTAGTCACTTCCGCCATTCCCAGCCACTTCAGTCCCGGACGCGTCTGGTGTATATGTCCCAGTTCGTGTGCCGGCCCCCAGCATGCATTTGCTGAGAACGATTGCAGATTGAGGATATCGGCCTGTGTTCCGGTATTGTAGGCTGTATAGTACCCCGTAGCATACATAAAACTGTCGTATATTACAAGAAAATAGGCACGGTTTTTATATTCCCTGTCATATTCGTAAAGCCCCATAAATTCCTGTTCGAGAGACACCAGATCATCATACTTATTTATCAGGGCTAACCCATCGGGTGTATACTCCCTGAAAGCCGAAGTTTCGAAAGTCATACTTGCATATTTTCCGAGTACATCGAAGTGCCTGAAAGTCGCCTTTGCAAGCAGTCTGCTCCAATCGTCTTTTTTGTGTTTCCGGCTATCAAAGTATCCGTTTACCGTACCGGTTACAATATTTACCTTGATAGGTTTTTCTTCCCCTGTTTTGGTATAGTACATGATGTACATCAGGCCGGTATTGGCGGCTTTTATCTTATTCATCCCCGTACTCAGCGGATATGTCGATCCGGAAAGCTTGTTATTCGGGTCCTGGATCAGCAACGCCGGATTTTGTCCATATGTATCACCGGCAAAAACGATTATATCTTCCGACGGGCCCGAATAGATTCCTGTGGGATTGTCACGCAGGCCATATGTACTCGTTTTATTCGTTTTAGCCATAATATCAGGATGTTGCCATGCCCTGTATGCCTGCACCCTGAATTCAGGATCATATTCCCCATTGAATATTTCCAATGCCAGTTCTCTGAAAAAAGCATTATCGATAGCTTCTATCTGGCTTTTGGTAACGCTACTCTTTAGTTGGGAACAAGTATGGTCTGTAAAAACAGCCAGATAATCGAAATTGTCCGGGTTTTTCTTAAAAAACTGCATTTCGGCACAGGAAGCGAATCCCTGTCCATCGCCGGCGCCGGATTTTATAACAAATTGTATCTGGGCAGGTTTCACTAAAGCCGGCGAGAATGTTATGCGGGACGCTGACGGGCTACCCTGAAAATCATAGTCCCCGTATTTTGCCAAAGGTTTTCCATCTGTTGCAACCCACAATTCGAATTCTTTGAATATGCCGTTAGAGCCGCCGCTTGTCCTTGGATTATAAACCAGATAATCCATAGTGGAAACATTTTCGAAATTGTAAGTTAATGTGATTGGAAAGTAGTTTGCAGCAGAGTTGTTCCAGTCTGAATGGTATATCGTACTCATATCACCGTCAAATGATTTTTCAATCCCTTCGCCGGAATGTGAAGACGAGGCCTGTCCGTTTTTTACGGGTATTTTTATATCATCTTTTATTTCGGCAACAGCAGCGCTACGACCGTTTTGCATAATCGATACTGACTTTTTCAAGTCATCAGCGGTAATAGTTATAATTGTAGCGCGTGAATCCGAATCCGGGTTGTTTTGTGTAGTAATGTTCAATTTGCCATCTGTATAGACCGCTGTACACCAACCCTCAGGCGAGACCCTGGCAGTCACGTCCCTGGCATTTGTGGTCACTGTAACAACTTTTGTAGATGCGATGCGATCGAAAGTAAGCCTTGTGTCGGATAGTTCCAGTACAGTGCTTCCCGTACCGGGAGTATCCTCTCCGCTATCCGAACAGGATAAAAACGAAAAAAATATAACTATTGAAAATAAGCCTGCTATCATGTTTTTTCTACATTTCATAGTTTAAATTTAGTTTAGAAATCAAAATTATATGCCTTAAATTTCTTTATCGAAAGTATAAAAGAGCCGCTACTGCCAATAGCGGCCCTTATATTGCCGGAAGTTTTTTAATCCTGCGAGCCGTAAACGGTCATTTCGGCAAGCATTGCATAATTATCACTACCTTTTA
>JAISES010000219.1 GCA_031263965.1 Prevotella sp.
CTTGGCGCAGGCGCTATGGCTCCGTATGTAAACGGTAAATTGTGGCTGAACGATAATTTCGTTTCGGATGAAGTTTTGGATAACGGCCCTCTCCGTACAACATTCAAGCTTACGTACAACGATATCGATGTAGACGGCAGGAAATACAGCGAAAGCCGTACTTTCTCTATCGATGCAGGTTCGCAACTGACAAAAGTTGTACAGGCTTACGGTATCAACGAGCCTATGCAGGTCGCCGCCGGCATTGTGAAACGCGAAAGTGCGGATTCTGTCATCACAGTTTTAGATAAAGGTTATACTATATATGCCGAACCAAAAACGGATAAGGCCGAAGGCATTTATGTTGCGGTGGTTTTCCCCGAAGGTATAAGCGAAAGCGTTGTAGATACATATGAAACCGGCAAGGGCAAAAAATATTCTCATGTGCTGGCAGTAACTACCCAGCAACCTAAAAAGCCTGTAATTTATTACACCGGGTACGGCTGGGCTAAATTTGGTTTCCCTACAGCCGGTGATTTTGAGAAGTATATTCAAAATTTCTCCGACGGATTGAAGCAACCATTGAAAATACAATATAAATAAGCTGTTAGCTGATAGCCGTTAGCTTTTTTGCTTACGCCGCTAATGGCTAATAGCTAACAGCTACCTAATTAAAATAACGATGAAAAAAGTTGTAACATTCGGCGAAATCATGTTGCGTCTGGCAACTCCCGGATATCAAAGATTTATTCAATCAACAACCCTTAATGCCACATTTGGCGGGGGCGAAGCCAACGTAGCCGTATCCCTTTCAAATTATGGTATTCCTACCGGATTTGTTACCCGTTTGCCTGAGAACGATATAGCTGAATGGTGCATCTCCGATCTGCGTAAATACAAGGTGGGGGTAGATAATATACTGAGAGGCGGCGACCGTGTAGGAATCTATTTTCTGGAAACAGGAGCTGTAGCCCGTGCCTCCAAAGTAATTTATGACAGGGCCGGATCGGCTATTGCTCAGATCAAACCCGGCATGATAGATTGGAAGGAAATATTTAAAGATGCCCAGTGGTTCCACTGGACAGGTATTACTCCGGCTCTTTCCCAAGGTGCGGCAGATGCATGTCTGGAGGCAATTAAGGCAGCTAATGAAATGGGGATAACGGTTTCCACTGACCTCAATTATCGTAAGAATCTATGGAAATATGGCAAAACAGCTTCTGAAATCATGCCTGCTTTGGTCGAAGGTTGCGATATCATATTAGGAAATGAAGAAGATGCTGAAAAAGTATTCGGAATCAAACCTGAAGGCTTTGACGTAGCCCGCACAGGCGGAGAAGTCGATGCAGCCGAATTCGAATCTGTTTGTACACAGATGATGAAACGTTTTCCCCGCGCCAAAAAGGTGATCGTTACACTTCGCGGATCTATCAATGCCAACCATAACACATGGGGCGGATGTTTGTATTCAGACAGGTTATATCAATCGAAAAGATACGATATTACACACATTGTAGACCGTGTGGGCGGCGGCGATTCATTTATGGGCGGCCTCATCTATGGACTGATCTCTTATCCGTCCGATGATCAAAAGGCTTTGGAATTTGCAGTAGCGGCATCGTGCCTTAAACATACTGTTTACGGAGACTATAACCTGGTTACCGCAGCCGAAGTAGAAAACCTTATGAAAGGCGACGGGTCGGGTAGGGTATCAAGATAAAAAAACAGATACAAGATACAAGGCACAAGTAAACAAGTTGAACTCGTATCTTGTATCTCGTATCTTGTTAACTAAAATAAATTAATATAAATATGCAAAATCAATTTTCATTAAACGGTAAAATCGCCCTGGTTACAGGAGCTTCCTATGGTATAGGTTTCGCCATAGCTTCCGCTTTGTCGGACGCAGGCGCTACAATTGTTTTTAACGACCTGAAACAGGAATTTGTAGATAAAGGTCTGGCTGCATATAAAGAGGCAGGTATAAAAGCCAGAGGTTATGTGTGCGACGTAACAAACGAAGATCAGGTAAATGCCCTGATAGCGCAGATAGAAAAAGAAGTAGGCGTTATTGATATTCTGGTAAACAATGCCGGAATCATCAAACGTGTTCCTATGCACGAAATGCCTGCTGCCGAATTCCGGCAGGTAATAGATGTAGACCTGAATGCGCCTTTCATCGTATCGAAGGCTGTACTTCCCGGCATGATGAAAAAACGGGCAGGAAAGATCATCAATATCTGTTCGATGATGAGCGAACTGGGTCGCGAAACAGTTTCTGCATACGCTGCTGCCAAAGGGGGACTGAAAATGCTTACACGCAATATCGCTTCCGAATACGGAGAATACAATATCCAATGCAATGGTATCGGGCCCGGCTATATTGCAACCCCGCAAACGGCTCCGCTTCGCGAACCGCAAGCAGACGGATCCCGCCACCCATTCGATTCATTCATTATAGCCAAGACTCCTGCCGCACGCTGGGGAAACCCGGAAGATCTTGCCGGCCCTGCGGTATTCCTGGCATCCAATGCATCGGATTTTGTCAATGGACACGTTCTCTATGTGGATGGGGGTATCCTGGCTTATATCGGTAAGCAACCATAATTAAATTAAGAATTAAGAATTAAGAATTAAGAATGAAAAATTAAAAATTAAAAATTAAAAATGAAAGATTATACTTCTGATTCTGTATTAAACACAAAAAGCTATGCTTTTGCAATTCGTATTGTAAAACTCTCGCAGTTATTACAAAAAGAAAAATCGGAGTTTGTTCTGTCAAAGCAAATATTACGTAGTGGAACCTCTGTTGGTGCATTGATCAGAGAATCTGAATATGGACAAAGTAGAGCTGATTTTATTCATAAATTAAGCATCGCTCTTAAAGAAGCCCATGAGACAGATTATTGGATTGCTTTACTACGTGATACAGGATATTTAGAAGAAAAATTATCAATAAGTTTATTGACTGATTGCAGTGAGCTAAAAGCTTTATTGATTTCATCAATTAAAACACTGAAAAACAACTTATAATTCATGATTTTTAATTTTTAATTCTTAATTTTTCATTAAAAAAAAGTATGGCACGATTTTCAAGAATTAAAGCCTGCCAGGTAATGGCAGAGACCGGGATGGTTCCGGTTTTCTATCACGCTGACCCCGAAGTTGCAAAACAGGTTGTAAAAGCCTGTTATCTGGGAGGGGTAAGAGCCTTCGAATTTACCAACAGAGGAGACTTCGCCCATGAAATCTTCGGAGAGTTAAATAAATGGGCGGCAAAAGAATGTCCGGAAATGATTTTAGGTATTGGCTCTATTGTCGATGCAGGTACTGCATCCTTGTTCCTCCAGTTGGGAGCGAGTTTCGTAGTAGGCCCGTTGCTTAACCCCGATATCTTTAAAGTATGCAACCGCCGTCAGGTGGCATATATTCCGGGTTGTGGTTCTGTGTCCGAAATTGGTTATGCTCAGGAACTGGGCGCAGAAGTGGTAAAAGTATTCCCCGCAGGAAATGTAGGCGGCCCTTCCTTTGTCAAAAACGTAAAGGCTCCGATGCCTTGGGCCAGTATTATGGTTACGGGCGGAGTGGAACCCACAGAAGAAAATCTCACGAAATGGTTCGATGCAGGAGTTACCTGTGTCGGCATGGGATCTAACCTTTTCCCAAAAGAAGTTCTTGCAGCAAAAGATTGGGGTAAGATAACTCAAATGTGCAAAGATGCACTAGCTATCATAGAAAAAGCTAAAACTTAATTATAAAACCTATGAATAATACCGGAAAAAGTAAAATGACGAATTACAGGTGGGCCATTTGCGGCATGCTGTTTTTTGCCACCTTAGTTAATTACATGGACAGGCAAGTGCTGTCGCTTACATGGGAGGGCTTTATTGCCCCCGAATTTCACTGGACAAATAAAAGTTACGGACTGATAACAGGGCTATTCTCACTGTTTTATGCAGTAAGCATGCTTTTTGCAGGCCGTTTTGTCGATTGGATGGATACAAAAAAGGGATTCCTTTGGTCCATCGGTGTTTGGTCGGTTGGCGCTGTATTACACGCATTTTGCGGCATTGCTACATCGGGGATCATGACAGGAGAATGGTTTGTTGGATTTGCGGGAGCGAAGGAAGCCATCGCTACTGTCAGCGATGTCGGCATGATAATCAATGTGAGCGTTACCCTCTTTATATTTGCACGGTTGGTTCTGGCCATCGGCGAGGCTGGTAACTTCCCTGCTGCAATCAAGGCCACGGCAGAATATTTTCCTAAAAAAGACCGCGCCTATGCAACCTCTGTCTTCAATGCCGGATCTACAATCGGAGCATTGGTGGCACCGCTCTGTATCCCTTTATTAGCACAGCATTGGGGCTGGGAAATGGCTTTTATAATCATCGGTGCATTGGGCTTCATCTGGATGGGATTCTGGATTTTTATCTACAAAAAGCCGGAAGAGCATCCCAAGGTAAACAAGCTGGAACTGGAATATATTCTTTCGGACGATAAAGAAGAAAAGATAACCCCTGCTAAAGAAAAGACCTCGTTCTTACAATGTTTCAAGTACCGACAGACTTGGGCGTTTGCCTTCGGAAAATTTATGACTGACGGCGTTTGGTGGTTCTACCTGTTTTGGGCGCCGGCCTATTTGTCGCAAGTTTATGGGTTGAAACTCAACAATTCCGGCGATTCGCGCGGAATGATAGCGCTTGCTGTCCTGTATATAATCGTTATGCTGTCGTTGTATGGCGGTAAGTTGCCGAGTATAATCATCAAGAAAACAGGAAAAAACCCTTACGCAGCACGCATGCAGGCAATGCTGATTTTCGCATTCTTTCCGCTTTTGGTACTTCTGGCGCAACCGCTCGGACATATCTCCTATTGGATTCCGGTGGTACTGATCGGTATTGCAGGTGCAGCGCATCAGTCGTGGTCGGCCAATATTTTCTCTACGGTGGGAGACATGTTTCCTAAAAAGGCAATAGCTACAATTACGGGAATTGGCGGAATGGCAGGCGGTATCGGCTCTTTGATCATTCAATTCGCGGCAGGATGGCTGTTCGATTATTCGAAAGAAACAGGTATGAAAATATTCGGTTTTGAAGGAATTTCGTCCGGTTATTTCATCGTTTTCGGTGTCTGTGCAGTTGCTTATCTGATAGGATGGGTTGTGATGAAGTCACTGGTTCCGAAATATAAACCGATTACAGATCTGTAAAAATAGATTTTCTATATCAGATCCTTCTATAAATCAAAGGAGAGTAAATTGCTCATGAATATAAGAAACAGTTTGAATTTTAGCGAAAAAAATTATTAATCCCGTCATTGCGAGCGAAACGTAGTGTAGCGAAGCAATCCAATGACCCCACCCCAACCCTCCCCAAAAGGGCAGGGCCATTAAGTTCTGATTTTAAACACAGAGTAAAAGGAGTTCTTTATTTCATTATTTTTCAGGATAATATG
>JAISES010000254.1 GCA_031263965.1 Prevotella sp.
CGAAAGTATAAAAGAGCCGCTACTGCCAATAGCGGCCCTTATATTGCCGGAAGTTTTTTAATCCTGCGAGCCGTAAACGGTCATTTCGGCAAGCATTGCATAATTATCACTACCTTTTACTCCATCACCAAAATAAAGCTTGACATATCTGGCTTTTGGATTTTTCGTTAACCTGATACTTGTAGGAGTATTTTGATCGATTTTAAAAGCTGATGTTCCATGATCTTCCCAGTTCCAATTATCAGAGTTGGCCTGATCAACGGCATCTGCTGCTTTACATGTTAATATTTGCTGACCTTTCTGTCCTTTACCGTTTCCTTGTCTTCTTGTCAATTCAATACGGCTGATCGTTATTTCCTTACCCAGGTCTACAATAATCCAGTGTGGATAATTCGTTGACGGATTACTCCAACTGGCGTGCCAGAATGTATTTACATCATCATCAAAGATAGCGGTAGCCTTGTTTTTATCCCCTTCATTTACAGCCTGTGAACTATATCCTATCGTTCCGGCAGCGCTACCGGAATTATATCCCGGTATAGACCATCCTGATTTAGGGATCAGAGACTCTTCATACGGAGTGAGAGTATATTCCTTTGTCACAGACTGATTTTCAAACGCATCAGTAGTATATACCTTAAAAACAGTAGCTTCCGCAGGTATTCCTTCTACAGCGTCGTATCCTGTTTCGTTAGCTTTGATAGTCTTTCTTTCGACACGGCCTTTAATAACCCATTGAATAACCACATTAGCGGCCTTACCGGTTGTATTTTCCCATTCTACCCTGACCCCGCCAAAATCAGGAAGCACTTCTACCTTGTCGATCAGAATATCGAAAACAGGAGCCAACGGAGTGGCGGCGATTGCTACGCCCGGCGAGGCGGCGCCTCCTTCGCTATGGGCTGTCAATGTAAATTCATATTCTTTAGTATCACCAAATCCTTCGATAATTTCTGTAGCATATCCGGTAACAGGGTCTACGGCAAATTTGGAAATGTTACGTCCGCGTTCAGCGCCATTACTTCCCACATAGGATATGCTGACATAATGAAAACTGATATCCTCCGGATTTTTCCACTTCAGAACAACAGTACCATTATCTACTGCTGCCGTGACATCTGTCACAGGGCCGGGCGCAATACCCGGATCCCATTCTTTCTTTTCCTCGCTGCACGAAGCAAGTATGATACAGCATATAAACAGGCAACAAAATTTATATATATTTTTCATACGATAATATTATTTTTTAATGGTTGTATATAACAATCAATAACCGGGATTTTGAACAACATTAGGATTTCTATCCATATCCTGACTTGGTATAGGCATCAGGTAATGTTGAGGAACCAGAAATTTACGCACATATGGAGCACCGACATCCTGTACCTGAAAGAAATCATTATCCGATGTCCCCTCTATATTCAATCCCATAGGACGGGCATTAAAGTATTTCTTTCCGAGCAACCAACGGCGAACATCCCAGAAACGCTGGTTTTCCAGATATAATTCGATCGCTCTTTCCTGGCGTACAATTTGTCTCATTTTAGCCTGATCCGGAGTGACTCCGATAGACCCCCAGGTTTCACCAACACCTTTCAGTCCTGCACGGTTCCTAATCTTGTCTATATAGGTTTTAGCCGTAGCTAAATCGCCGGTCTCAACCAATGCTTCCGCATAGTCAAGATACAACTCTCCAAGGCGGATAACAGGCCATGGATAGTGAACCAATCCTGAGGCTCCGGAACCTTGGGCATAGTTAGGATGAACACCTTTCTTATTCAGGTAACCGGTAGGTGAAAAGTTCGTAGATCTCATTTGTTTACCACTATTATCATTCTTACGGAACTGCGTCAGCCATTCGGTAGTATTATTCCTTTTTATTTCATAATTACCGTTATGGTAGCTGATCCATGCATAGAAACGGGGCTCCCTGTACATATTCAGTTTCATAGTTGTTCCTGTCCCATGCAATGTATTCGGCGGATTACCATATTCGTAGCGTTTTGCATAATCGTATGCGGGGTCTTCATTGATAGGCAAACCGTTCTCGGTATAGAATTGCTCGAGCATACACATTGTAGGCGCTACACCATTCCAACTCTGGTCCCTGTTGGGATCGAAAGGCGTCGATTTATTCTGCAACGAATAGTTATCCTCTTTTCCACACCACGGCCAGATAATTTCCTGAGTTGTCCTGTCCGCAATAGTCATACGCAATACACGCTCGGTAATATTGTTAGGAACCGGAACATCTGTAGCCAAATCAGTTTCCTTATACAATCTGAACCCGGCAGCATCGGCATAGTCTATTGCCGATTTCAAAGCATCGGCAGCCTTCTTCCACTTTGCAGCATCGTATGTAGTATTCATCAGAGTATTACCGTCCTTATCGACAAAAGATGCAAGATAACTGCTCAAATCATCGGTATCTGCTTCTGATGATTTACCTCCGTTGAACAAAGGAGATGCGGCATACAACAGCATACGTCCTTTTAACGCTCTGGCTGCCGTACTTGTAGCGCGACCGTAATCAGAACCTGTAAACTTCTCGGGTAATCCCATTGCGACAGCCTCATCAAATTTGGAGGCAATCCAGTCTACACATTCATCATATGGTTTTCTGGCTTCATAAGATTCAGGATTGGAATTAAACGGATCGGGATAAGACTCTACAATAATAGTAGGGCCATAACATCTTAACAACAAATAGTGGTAATAGGCGATCAAATATGTTGCCTCTGCTTTATATAGCTGTTTTGTTTCCTTATCCATATCAGGAACACCATCAACCCTGTTCAAGAAAATATAACACTGGCGAATCCCTGTAAATATGGAATTCCAGTATGAGATAACGGGAGATACGGATGTATAATCGCCTTTCAGGAAACTGGCAAAAGACTCGTGCTCGAAAGCTGTAATGACTTCGTCGCTGGTATAAAGGTCTATACTCTGTGTCGCATGCCGGGGATTCGGTATATAGCCGTAGCAGGAATACAAGAATCCCTTAGCCATATCCCTGTTTGCAAAAGCATCGTCTTCGCTAGGTAATTCATCCGGTATTATATCAAGATAATTACAAGAAGGCAGCACGGAAAAACCTAATAAAATAATAATTATTGTATATAACTTTTTCATATTCGTCTATAATTTTATAGTGAGATTTGAACTCCGAAATTGAATACACGTGTAGTAGGATATTTAAATCCGGCACCACCTCCCTGCTCAGGATCCCATAGTTTAAACTTAGAGAATGTCAGTAAGTTACTTCCGGCCATATAGATTCTGAAGCTTTTTTCTTTCAGGAACTTATATGTATAACCTATTTCTGCATTTTTCAGTTTCAGGAACGAAGCATCGCGTAACCAGTATGTAGAGTTTACCGTATTATTATTGTTGTCTTCCTGGCTCAAACGCGGATATGCAGCATGTATATTCGGATTGGACTCGCTCCAATAGTCATCTTTAATGAATTGTAATACGTTGCGTATAGAAGATGTTCCGAAAGGATGGAAACCACTCATCATTAATGAAGTTCTGCCAACGCCCTGGAAGAAGAATGAGAAGTCCCAGTTCTTCCATTGTACAGAAGGTCCGAATCCGTAAGTAATCTCAGGCACAGTCGGATATCCGGCATATATCTGGTCGCTTCCATCTATTTTACCATCTGTTAACCCCAATCTGTCCAGTTGATCCTTGTATTTAATATCCCCTGCATCAACAGCAAGGCCTCCTAATTGCTGGCGGGGACTATTGTTTACTTCAGCCTTATCGATAAACAATCTTTCGGCCTCGTACATAGATAGCTGATTTACAGAATGCCCGACTCTGGAACGATTAGGGTATAGTAAATAAGAAGGTTCATCGTAATTCAGTATTTTATTGGCTGCATAGGTGAATGTACCTTTGAAAGTAACAAGAAGATCTTTTCCAAACTGTTTGTTATAATCGGCAGCTATATCGAACCCGTGATTGCGTACACTTCCCAGGTTTCCAAATATGGCGATACTACCGGTACCTACATAGTTCGGTATTGCCTGACGGGTCAGATATATATTTTCACGAACCTCCCTGAATCCATCAACCATCAGGTTTATGCTTCCATTGAAGAGTTGGAGATCTATACCTGCATTTAGCTTTTTACCTATTTCCCATGTGATATCCTTGTTTTCCAGGCGGGAATAATAAGGTCCGTAAGCCGAATAACTCTGATCGGTACCGGTGGTATAACCTATGCTACCCAAATCGATTATACCCAAATAAGGGAACCGGCTTGTCCACTTGTTATCAGTATTGATCGCATCATTACCTACCAACCCGTATGAAGCGCGGATCTTCATGTGGTTAACAACAGGCTTGAGTCCTTCAAAGAATGGCTCTTCACTGATAGTATAACCGACTGCAGCCGAAGGGAAGAAGCCCCAGCGGTGATTTTTGGCAAAGGTTTCACTACCGTTATAACCGAAGTTCAGTTCCGCCAGATAACGGTTTTTATAACTATAAGACGCACGTCCTGCAATATTTTGCTTGCGCAATGGTAAAGAAGCATATAATACCTCGGTACTTTGAAAGAAACCCGGATTATTGTTATTCCATTCATCCTGGCTATACAGCAGCATAGCTCCTACCGAGTGTTCTTTATTGAAAGTCTTATCGTAGTGTAAGCGTGATTCCAGATATATGTGGCGATCACCTTCTGTATTGGCCAAAGTCACCAACGAAGTTTCCTGCAAGCCGCCTATACGTGAAAGTGTATAGTCGTTCAAACCCCCGCTTTCGTTCAGGCCATAATTCGATATATAATATAAGTTGTATCCTACGGTCCTCCATCGGCTGGTTTTAGACCAGTTTTTGAAAGACGCCAAAGCATTCAGGGATAATCCCGGTAATATGAAGTCAAGTTTTTGATTCAACTCCAGATTTGCAGTCACCGTACTTTCAAATCTAGTCTGTATGGTAGTAGACAACATGGCCATAGGATTACGGAATCCGCTGTTATACGTACCCCCGGATTTACCTCCCCACAGATAGTGCTCCTGCTTTTCACTCTGATTGCGCGGGTCATTTGATGGATATACGATCGGATAATCTACCGGATTGGCGTTCATGATCATACCGTACAGGTCGTTGGCCGATGTGTAAGGACCGCTATAGTCATACAATTGGGTATTCAGCTTCAACGTAATCAGCGTAGACGGTGTAACGTTGATACCGATATTATTCTGGAAATTGTAACGCCATAAGTCAATATTATTGTCGAACGAGTAATATTCCTTACTGCGTCCTCTTATCAGTCCGTTTTCATGGTCAATAGCAACGTTCATAAAGTAATCTACTTTTTGTCCGCCGCCACGTATATTGAATACACCTCTTTCTGTCCACGAAGAATTATTAAACATTTCGCTATACCAATCTACATTCGGGTAAAGCAGCGGATCTCCTCCTGCAGCCGTACCTGCTATCTTTTCGGGGCTATATGCCGTACCTTTACCACGTCCGTTTTTAAGGGATTCATTGTACATTCTCATATAAGAAACCCCGTCTACTGTGTCAGGCTTTTTGATCGGAGACATAACCGAAGCGCTAAAGTGGGCATGGATAAGTGGCTTATCCAAGTTGCGTCCTCTTTTTGTTGTTACTATCATTACGCCGTTACCTCCACGCGTACCGTATAAGGAAGTGGCTGTAGCATCTTTAAGGATAGAAAAGCTCTCGATAACTTCAGGTATAAGGTTGTTGAGGTCTCCCGAAGAAGCCTCTACTCCATCGATAATAATCAGGGGATTCGTTGTACCATTGAAGGTCGATACCCCGCGTATCCAGAAATTTGCTCCGTCGGCGCCAGGCTCGCCTGAGCGTTGTACAGCAACTACCCCAGCCAAACGTCCGGCAAAACTGGTAGTCAAACGGGTAGAAGGCACTTTAAGTTCGTCTGCCGAAATAGACTGTACTGCTCCGACAACCGATGCTTTTTTCTGTGTTCCGTAACCAACCACTACAACATCCTGAAGGTCTGTTACGTCCGGATACAATACTATACGCAGATCCTGCTGATCTTTGACAAGGATATCCTGCTCTTGGAAACCAATATATTTTATATGTAAAGTATATCCGGGAGATACTTCTATGGTAAACTTACCATCTACATCGGTAAGCACGCCCACTGTAGAACCTTTTATAGCCACCGGAACCCCGATAAGCGGTTCACCGGCGTTATCTACTACAATACCTTTCAATGTATAAGGTTTTTGCATACTTCCGGAAGAGGTCAGGCCGGTTGATTTGCCGGCGTTAGAAATATATATCTGTCTGTCAGATATAGTATAGCTGTTTCCTGTTGTTTTCAGAAGTTCGTCAAGTATCTTATCTACAGTTTGATTTTCTGCGTTTATAGATACTTTTTTGTTAACATCTAATACATTATCATAATAGAAAAAAATGAATTCACTTTTTTTCTCTATTTGAGATAAAGCTTCTTTTATCGTTTTGTTATTCAACCTGAGTGTAAGGCGGGTACTCTGAGAATAACTATTAACAGCAGAACAAACACTCACTCCAACGATAAGGAAGAAAGTCATTAATTTCATAATCCTGAGCGTTTTTGTTTTATTAGCCTATTTTACGTTAAATTCATTTGTTTTTGTCATACCTTTGTAAGGATTTAATGATTGAACTCATAAGTTATCTGATTTAATGTTAAATCGTTAATTGGATGGTATTCGCAGTATCATCCAATTTTTTTTGTTTCTTTTTCTATTTCATACGCTTTATGTTTTTGTCAATTAAAAATTTAAGATTAATATATTTGTATTATCTGATTAAAAAAAGCAAAAAGCCCTCACTCCGGATAAAGATCATCCGGAATAAAAGATTTTTTTAATAGCTTTGCGGGTTTTACTCTCTCTCTCTCTAATAAATTAGAGCTAACTGCCAAATTTTCAGTTGGAAAAATGATGTCGGATATTACTTTATTTAACTTTATTTTTTGCATTAAAAGAAAGAATACAGGTATTAAAAATTAAGGTTTATGTTTTATCAGGAATTTATTGTCACGCTTCTCATATATAACAGGGGCTGTATATGTAAGCCCTGTCAGAACATCATTCAAATCGCTTTTGAGATCGAGTTTTCCGGAACATCTCATATTTCCTGCTTCCGTATCAGACTCGATCGGTTCGCCATAGTAACGGGACAAACGGCAGAAAATAACGGCCAGCTTTTCATTTTCAAATATATACATGCCGTCTTTCCATGATATGTACCTGGAAATATCGACACTTTCGACAATTCCTTTGTCACCGTTATATTGGTACATCTTATTGGGGGATAACAATATCTCTTTTTCTTCGTTCTTATTTGTGATCCTTATAGAACCGGATGCCAGTATAACCCGCTTAATATCTTCCGATTCGTATGCTGTAACGTTAAATTCCGTTCCCAGAACATTGATCCCGATATCTTTTGTTTTTACAACAAACGGCCATTCCTTATTATGGGCTACCTGTATATAAATTTCGCCATCAACGTACAGTTCACGTTCTTTCTTATTAAATTCAACAGGGTAAATGACACGTGTACCCGAATTAACCCAGATTTTGGTGCCGTCGGCCAATGTTAGTGTTGATCTTTTTCCTCTGGGTACAATTAACTGGTTGTATGAGGCTGTTTCTTTTTGGGACAGGGCTTCCTCGTTTCCCTTGACTTTGATGCAGACAGAATCATATACAATGACAGATTCCTTATCGTCCAGAAGTACTGTTTTGTTTTCGGATAAGATGAGCTGTGCACTGGATGACTGATAATCCGGAGCTTCTGTTTTATCTATAAAAGCGTAGATATCAATTTCTTTCTGATTTGCCGGACTAAAGAATGAGGGAATAAACATAATTCCGATAAGGCATGCCGCAGCGATGCTTATAGTTGTATATATTATACGTTTTCTGCGTTTGGAAGAGCTGTCGGAGCGATCATTCGCATTTTCGATCGAATTCCACAGGTTGGAAACTTCTTCTTCACTTAACTGGCTTTTATTGAAAGGTATAGACTTAATATAGGATTTTGCTTGTAAATATTCATTTACATTCGATGGATTTGTTTGTAGATATTCTTTCCAAAAGGCTACCGTTTCTTCTGTCGGGTTACAGACAGAAGAAATGAAATAATCGTCCTGAAGGAAATCTTCAAATGTATAATTATGAAAATATTTATTGTTTTCTTTCATTCTAATTTAGTCTACATATACAGAACAAACCAACATTGATTTTATACTCACATTTTTTGCAAAAAAAACATTTATTTTAGTTATCTTGGTTAAGTAATTGTCACATAGTGCTTTTATGATATTTGCGCTTGTGTTTGTAATTTTATTAACTTTGTTTTTCGTTGTCTTTTTTGTAATTTTGTGACATAATTATGCATTCTTCAGATGGAGTATAATGTTACAGACAACCCTGAGCCGTTACTTTGGAACAAATTCCTGTCGGGAGATGATGAGGCATATGCCCTTATATATAAACAGTATGTACAAATCCTTTTTTCGTACGCATTGCAATTTACTTCCGATAGAGAGCTTATAAAAGATTGCATACAAGATGTTTTTGAGAAATTACATAAAAACAGAACAAAACTAAAACAAACCGACAATGTAAAGGTCTATTTATTTGTAATATTAAAGAATAGCCTGATCAATGTCCTGAAAAAGGAACAAGCATATCTTCAATATATAGGGGAGATTGAGGGAGATCCCTCAGAAAGTGAAACGGCTTCGGATAAACTTGAAGAAAGCGAAGATGACAAAAACGTACAACATATAGTACGGCAGGTATTTGCTGTGTTGACCCCCCGCCAGAAGGAAATTATGTTTTATCGCTATATAGAAGGTCTGGAGATAAAAGATATTGCATCTATAATGGAGATGAATTATCAGTCGGTTCAGAACCTTATACAACGATCGATAAAAAAGGCAAGGGAGTGTCTTTAACTCCCCTTGCTTTTTCTTAGAAACGGTTTCTTACTTCATCCGTGCATCAGAGGCCCGAAAATCCAATTGCCATCGTCTTTTATGGATTGCTTTGCTATATTTGAGATAGATCTTCTATAAATTTATCGACCATATTTTCCGGAGTAGCCCATGATGTTATCAGGCGGACGGACGAATAATCCGAATCAATTATTTTCCATACCAGGAATCCATATTTTTGCTGCAATTTCCGTATAACCCGATTTGGGAATACAGGAAAAATCTGGTTGGTATCTGAATCTATAAGCATCGGATAACCCAACGATTTAATAGCATTGGATAGTTTTCCTGCCATAAGGTTTGCATGCCGGGCCAGGTCAAATATCATGTCATTTCTAAGTAGTTGATCAAATTGCACACCCATCGAGCGCCCTTTGGCAGTCAGGGCTCCCCGTTGTTTCAGATGGTATTTGAAATCTTTTTTCAATTCACTATTTACTATTACGACAGCTTCACCCAGCAAAGCCCCGCATTTGGTTCCGCCTATATAAAATATGTCTGTCAAAGCCGCTATATCAATTAATGTCAAGTCGTTTGAAGGCGCAGTCAATGCCATTGGAAGCCGGGCGCCATCCATGAACAGAATAAGATTGTTTGCTTTGCAAAATTCTGACAAGCCGGATAATTCCTGCTTGGTATATACCGTTCCCAACTCCGTTGAATCAGAGATATATACAGCACGGGTACGTACTACATGATGTCCTCTGGCTTTATTTAAAAAGGGGATAATATCTTCCGGACGTAGTTTCCCATTTTCCGAAGGAGCGGCTTCCACTTTGTGCCCTGTCGCTTCTATCGCGCCTGTTTCATTTACATAAATATGTCCTGTCGCAGCAGCGACAACCGACTCGAAAGGCTTCAAGATAGAGGCTAATACGGTAAGATTGGCTAAGGTGCCGCCTGCTATCATATGTACATCTACGTCAGCGGCTGTTAACTGTTTTATAATAGACTCCGCGTTTTTTGTATATTCATCGTCGCCATATCCTGCCTGCTGTATAAAATTGTTGTCAGTCAGGGCTTTTAGTATAGAAGGATGGCATCCTTCGGCATAATCGTTAGCAAAACTATATATCATATCTTGTATTTTTAATTATTTTATACGAAAGTAAGAAACTGTTTAAATTTTATCGAAAAATATTATTATGGGATTTGAAAAAAAACTTCTTAGCAAAAAATACTATTATAGGTTTAGCTGTTATTGTTTGAATACGTCCCGATTCTTCTTACCGTAGTTTCGAAATTGTCCCGCGATATTTTTGTTTTGTTTTTTACTTTCGCCCTGTAATTATAAATTGTATTTACAGAATAACCCAGAAATTTTGCGATCATGGAGCTGTCTTCCACACCAAGCCTGATGAGCGCGTAGATACGTAATTCCGTATTTAATTCTCCTTTTTTAGGTATGATTTTTTCGTCATCCATCAAAAGGTTATTGAATTCATCTACAAAGTCGGGATATATGTGTAAAAACATTTTGTCGAAGTTAGAGAATAATTCCTCCAGTTCGGTTTCTTTCAGGTCGCTTGCTCTGGTAAGTCTTCCTAATTCGGCTGTTTGCCCACCCGAAAGTTTTTTACTTACCATTTTGCGATAATCGTCAAGTTTATCTATATAGGTAGAACATAAACCCAGAAAATATCCTATATATTTTTCTTTGATATGATTGGCCTCGGACAGATCCGTATTTGTTTCACTCAACTGTTCATTCATTTTCTTACGGAGACTGTTAAGCGAATTCAGCTGTTCATTTATTTCTTT
>JAISES010000264.1 GCA_031263965.1 Prevotella sp.
GTAAAAGGAAGCGGGGCGAAGCCCGTGTGCTTCCTTTAGCCATCGAGGCGATGATGGGTCGGCGAGGGCAACAGCCTTGACTTTTTGTAACTTTTTGGTCAAGCAAAAAGTTAAGAAAAAGGAATCGCAGATTCCGCACAGAAGAAAGTACAAGAATATGAAATGATACTGTTTTTCGGTGTTGCGTAACATGAGTTATTATTGTCTATACCTATACCTATGTATAGCAGCAATAATAAATACTTACAATTAGGTATTGATACACCCCTCCCTTAGTAATACTTTTGTGATGCTTTTCCATTTTTAACGAAAATTTAATATGAAATGAGAATATATATTGCCTATTTGTCAATGTTGTTTGTTGTATTTATCCTTTTTTCTATGGGATTATCCGCTCAGGAGTTAAAAGCTCAGGATTCTATTAATTCTGAAAAACAAGAAAATTCCCTGTCGACAGAAGACTTTAGCAAAGTGATGAAGTTTACAAAGGCTTTATCCCGATTGGAATTAGGAGGGTATGGCGAGATCGCGATGACCCGTAATTTCTTTAGCGATAATATTAATCGCTATTCCCACGCTGATAAATATAAAAATGCTAAAAGTCATGGCCGGTTCGATATTCCTCATGTCACATTTTTCATCGGTTATGATTTTGGGAAGGGGTGGAGAATGAATGCAGAAATTGAATTTGAACATGGTGGAACAGAAGCTGCCGTAGAGCTGGAAGCTGAGGAAGCGGGAGAATACGAAACTGAAGTTGAAAGAGGAGGGGAAGTCTCTCTGGAACAGTTCTGGATTGAGAAAACATTTACAAAAACTTTGAACCTGAGAATAGGCCATATTATAGTACCGGTGGGATTGACAAACGGCAATCACCTGCCGACTCAGTTTTTTACAGTTTATCGTCCTGAAGGTGAAAACACAATAATGCCATGTACATGGCGTGAAACAGGTATCAGCCTGTGGGGAAATATCGGCAAATGGCGCTACGAAACAATGCTCTTACCCGGACTTGATTCGGAATTATTCAGCCGCCGGAACTGGATACAGGGAGGTTCTCCGTCACCATATGAATTTAAGATCGCAAATACTTATGCCGGTGCCGCCCGTATTGATAATTACTCGATATCCGGTTTGCGGCTCGGTATAAGCGGCTATTACGGCCTTAGTTTTAAAAATAACATGCAGCCTTCGCAAGCCGATAAATATAAAAGTGTGAAAGGCGCCGTTACAATCGGATCATTCGATTTCGAATATAATGCGAATAATCTGATAGCCCGTGGATATTTCGATTACGGACATCTTGGCGATTCGGAGATTATATCGAGTTACAATAAGAGTTTGCCTAAATTATCGCCGTCGCCCCGTACGAATGTAGCATCCGGCGCTCTTGCCTGCGGGGTTGAAGCAGGGTATAATGCCTTTGCTCATATCCCGAAAATGCAAAAAGATAAACAAAAGCTATATGTGTTTGCCCGGTATGAATATTATGATTCTATGTATGATACGGCATCCAGCATACAAGACGACGAGTGGTGCGGCCGTCAGCGCATAGTGGGAGGTATAAATTATTTCCCTGTCAAAAATATTGTATTCAAAGCTGAATACTCGGCCGGTCTGCTGAAAAGCCAATACAACAACGAGAATAGTCTGTCGATCGGCTTTGCTTATGCCGGTTTTTTCACAAAATAATATATAAAACACACATCTTTAATTAAAATCATATGAAAATCTCTTTTAAATGTCTACCGTTGATAGCTTTCGCGGCAGCGATGGTATTCGGGACTGTCTCTTGTAGCGACAGTGAAGATAATACAGGTAACGTAAATCAGGAAATCCTTGAAAAAGCTGTTCCTCAGTATGTAAATAATGTGGTGATAACGACGTATAAATCATTGGCGGACGAGACTGTCGATTTATATGAGGCATTGGTGGCGCTAAAGGAAAATAAAACAGATGCAAATGTAACAAAAGCAACAGACGAGTGGATTGCAACGCGTACATACTGGGAACTAAGCGAAGCATTCCTATTTGGCGCTGCTGCCGATTTCGGGATTGATCCGCACATAGATACCTGGCCATTAGACAGAAACGCGTTGGTGTCGTTACTTAATAACAATGATTTTCTGGCCAGTATGGACTCTGAAGACGGGCCGGCCTGGGCTGGAGAAAATTTAGGCCCCAGCTTGCTTGGATTTCACGGTATAGAATACATTTTATATGCAAATGGAAATAAGAAAAGCGCAAGTCAGATTACCAATAAAGAACTGATATATGCCGTTGCTGTTGCCGGCGACCTTCGCAATCAATGTATCCGTCTGGAAGCGGCCTGGGCAGGACTTGATAATGTAAGTGCTGAGAAACAGGCCTTAATAGAAGAATTCGAGCTGGGTATAACTATGGGAAATAAATCATACTATGGCGCCGATATGATAAATGCGGGAAAAGCCGGAAGTACATACATAACAATATTGGATGCGAACGAAGCTATAATAGAGGGATGTATAACTATAGCGGATGAAGTAGCCACTATGAAAATCGGCAAACCTCATACGGGAGAAGACCCTAATTATCTTGAATCGCCTTATAGTTATAACTCAAAAATTGACTTCATAGACAATATCAAAAGTATCGAAAATGCATATCTCGGTGGAATCAGTGTAAGCGCCAGGGGAGTATCGGTAAGCGATTATATCAAGATTGTTGATTCTGAGCTCAATACCAGAGTGGTAGATGCTATCACTAATGCTATAGCCAAAATAGACGCCATTCCTTATCCATTTGATATAAACTATCGTTCAACTCAGGCCAAAGCGGCAATGGACGCTTGTAACGAATTGGCTTCTGTGCTTACAGAAGCGAAGGTAGCTTTAAGAAAATAGCGGATAGTTAGAATTTATATAAGAGGGTGTATCAAAAGTCCTTTTTACATTGATTGTCATCGCGGGATTTACCAGCAGTCAACTGATAAACAGTGATTAATCATCATTGAGTTCCGTATCAGGCACAGATAGACAGGCTTTTGACACAGCCTCTTATTTCAGAAACTGTTTGAATTTTATAGCAGATTTTTTTTATAGTTATTTTCAGATAGATTTTGTTCTTTTTGCTTGCGGGTTTAGCGGGCTAAACCAAAAGTAAAAAGGGGAAAATACACTGAAAAGAGCATAAAAAAATTGCTAAGAAGTTTTTTCAAATCCTATAATAATATTTTTCGATAAAATTCAAACAGTTTCTCAATTATAAAAAAAAGATCAACATGAAAAAAGTCAATTTATACCTGTTTGGCATACTAAGCAGCTTTCTCGTACTTGTTGTAAGCTGTAGCGACGATAACAACAGCAACAAAGGAACGCCGGACAAGGAGCTGTCGGAAGAATACTATTCGGGAGGAATTCTGGGGACCGCATTTATAGAAACGCCGTTTGCTTACGAACAGCCTACACCGGCAGTCGAACAGAATGCGGATTATTCTTTACGCTTTAAATACGGAGAAGCGTTTTTTGAAGATCAGTTCAGTACTAATTCGAGTGGGTTGCGTAGTGGCTTAGGCCCTGCGTTTGTCCGCAGTTCATGTATTACATGCCATCCGGGGTACGGGCATGGAAAAAGGATGGACAGGTATCGTGCCAATGACTACGGAAACGGATACCTATTAGTTGTAACAGACGAAAATGACAATTATGTAAGCGCATTGACCGGAATGCCGCAAACTCAGGCTGTAGCACCGTTTCTTCCGCCAATCGATGAATCGGGTATAAGAATAGAGTGGAAAGAATATACCGACGAATTCGGCAACAAATTTCCTGATGGGGAAACTTACAGTTTAATATATCCCGAAGTAACTATAGACCGGCAGGCATTTAATGTTCCAATGCCGGATTTCTACAAAGTAAGGCTCGAAGCTACAATCGGTATTTATGGTACAGGGCTGATAGATGCAATCCCTGATGAGTCGTTACTCGCACAATATCAGCATGAGAAGGATTCAGGCTTTACTCTGAATGATGCTAAATATGTTCCTGCAAACTATATACCAGAAGTTGATGGAACATCGCATCCGGGACGTTTTACATACGGGCTTACCCGTGGCACATTGCAGAATGGGCCGGGTGCAAATGCAATCTGGAACATTACCAATGTTACCCGGTCGGACAGGAAGAAACATTATATAACCGCAGCTTATGCAACGGCAATGTCTAAGAATACTGCGATTCAGGCAGCATTAGGCAAAAGTGAACAGGAAATATATGACTATTTGATGTCTGAGAATCTGCCTGACGAAATGGCGGACGAAGATTATATAAACTTTATGGTATGGCATCGCGGATTGGCTGTCCCCGCTGCCCGTAACCTGGATGACCCTACCGTAAAAAGAGGAAAGGAGATGTTCTACTCTATCGGATGTACAAGTTGTCACCGTCCATCGTGGACTACAGGTTCGGATAACTATTCGGGAGATCCTATGGTAAAAGGAAAACTTCCTCAATACCCATATCAGAAAATCTGGCCGTACTCCGATCTTCTGCAACATCGTCTCGAAATGGTAAATGATATCCGTACAGGATGGTGCCGTACAACTCCGCTTTGGGGACGGGGACTATCTCAGAAATGTACAGGCGCCAGCGATCATTTGCATGATATGCGCGCTCGTAATTACAATGAAGCTATTATGTGGCACGGAGGGGATGGGAAGTACGCAAGAGAGAAGTATCGTAAGCTATCAAAGGAAGACCGGCAGGCTTTAGTGAAATTTCTGGAGTCAATTTAAACAGGCTCTGATCAGATGAAGTCTAAATATATAAAATGGCCGGCATTCGGAACTTTGCTTGCTTTAACCGTGGTTATGGTAATTGCGACTATTCTGGAAAAACTTTTTGGCCGCGAGCAAATAATGAGTACGATATACGGTTCATGGTGGTTTGCCGCATTATGGGGCATACTGGTTTTATCCTCAGGTTATTATATTTTTCACAGAAAATTATATAAACAAAAAGCAGTGTTTTTATTACACTGCTCGTGGTTTGTTATATTGTGCGGTGCATTTGTCACATTTCTCTCTGCTGACCGGGGCTACATACATATCCGCCAAAATCAGATACTAAATTATTATATATCGGAAGAAGATAATGAAAGGCATCAGGTTCCTTTCGATATAAAGCTGTTATTATTTGAAATCGAATACGATTCCGAAACAGAACAGCAGATTGATTATATAAGTTATCTAAGGGTTGACGGAGAAGTATGCCGGGTTTCTATGAATAAAATATATAAACACGAAGGATACCGTTTCTATCAGTTGGAGTATGACAATGATGAGATGGGAGCAACGCTGCTGGTCAATTATGATCCTTGGGGCATAGCTGCAACATATGCCGGCTATTTGTTGCTGGCAATATCCGCATTATGGATTCTATGGCTTCGGATATCGTGGAAAGGATTATCGGGCATATCGATTGTGACAGCTATTTTGTGGTACTACATTTCACAAATGAATCCAATGACTCCGGTATTGCGTTCGCCAATGTTAGCAGCCCATGTGTCGATTATAATGGCGGCATATTTATTATTTATATTGATTGCTGTATTTAGTATTATAGCTCTTTGTTCAAAAAAGAAATCCGGTAAATTATACAGCTGGAATTTAAAGCTCCTCTTCCCTGCTCTATTCCTGTTGGCAATTGGAATCTTTCTGGGCGCTGTTTGGGCTAATATATCCTGGGGGCGTTACTGGGGATGGGATTCGAAAGAAACATGGGCTCTCATCACATTGATCGTATATGCTATTCCAATGCACAAAAATAGTTTTAAAGCATTCCGTTCTCCCCGATACTTTCATTTATATTGTAGCATAGCTATCCTGGCTGTCGGCATGACTTTTTTCGGTGTGAGCTTTTTATTGGGAGGAATTCATAGCTATATATAAAAAGCGATCATATTTTGTTTCAAAATAACGGTATTTAATCAGAAACTGTTTGAATTTTACAGCAAATTTTTTTATAGGTATTTTCAGCGTATTTCATCCTTTTGCTTGCAGGTTTAGCGCAATGCCATTAAGTTAAGGCTGAAAGCCTTATATCTCCCAGCACAGGGCAACGCCCTGTGTACCAGCGACAACATCAACAACGCCCTGAAAGGGCAGAATCAATGATTCGCTTTCTGATTATGCCCTTACAGGGCGTCGTTTCATTCACATTCAAGGTCGTAGGGCGTTGCCCCACGCTAATATATTACGCTCTTTCAGAGCTATTTATGTCTTAATTTAATGACGTTACAGGTTTAGCGAGCTAAACCTGCAAGCAAAAGGATGAAATACGCTGAAAAGAGCATAAAAAAATTGCTAAGAAGTCTTTTTCTGATCCTGTAATAATATTTTTCGATAAAATTCAAACAGTTTCTCAGTATTTCTTACTTTTGTAGAAACATCTAAACTAAACCTTTAATGAAAAAAGTACTATTTACAGGAATACTTCTTTGTTCTTCGGTTATTTTATCAGCACAAAGCATCACGGAGAAAGATTTACAGGAAATCCAGTCAGGTTTTAAATTAGACCCTTCTACCAAAGCCATTCAAAATATACTTACAACAAATGCGAATATTACAGCAAATGCACTGAATCATGATTTGCAAAACCGGATAGATCATTATTTTAAGTACAGGGTAAATGTGAAGGGTATTACCGATCAGAAAAGTTCGGGCAGATGCTGGATGTTTACCTCTATGAACGTTTTGCGTCCTTCTATAATGGAAAAGTATAACCTGGGCGAATTTGACTTTTCCCACAATTACCTTTACTTCTGGGATATATTTGAGAAAGCAAACCTGTTTTTGGAAAATATTATAGGAACGGGCAAGTCATCATTCGATGACAGGGCAGTAGAATATCTTTTCAAATCGCCGGTCGGTGATGGCGGTGTATGGAACCTATATTATAATGCGGCTGAAAAGTACGGAGTAGTGCCGCAGGAGGTAATGCCCGAAACAGCACATTCTAATAATACAAGACAGATGATAAGTTTGTTGAATGAGCGTTTGCGCGCCGGTGGATATGCAATTCGGGAGAAAGCGGCCACAGGAAGTAAGGTGCAGGAGCTGAGACTGGAAAAAACAGCCGTATTGAAAGATGTTTATCGTATTCTGGCATTATGTTTGGGCGAGCCTCCTGCAAAATTCACATGGAGATATAAGGATAAAGCCGGCATAGTAAAAGAATTGGCCGGTTATACCCCTCAAAAATTCTACAAAGCAATTACACCCGACGATTATTCTCCGGATGATTATATCATGATAATGAATGACCCAACCCGGGAATATTATAAATTGTACGAGATACAAAATTACAGAAATACGATTGAAGGTATAAACTGGATATACCTGAATCTGCCGAACGAAGATATTAAAAAGGCTGCTTTAGCCTCAATCAAAAACAACGAAGCGATGTACGCATCCTGTGATGTAGGCAAACAGTTAAACAGGGAAAGTGGCGTTATGGATCCTGCTATGTATGACTACGAATCATTGTTAGGTGTCGATCTCTCCATGGACAAGAAAGCGCGTATCTTGACGCGCCAGAGCGGATCGAGCCATGCCATGACCCTGATAGGTTGCGATACGGACCTGAGCGATCAGCCTGTTAAGTGGGAGTTCGAAAATAGCTGGGGTGCGGGATCGGGCAACAGAGGCTATCTCACTTTTACCGATAAATGGTTTAGCGAGTATATGTTTCGTTTGGTCGTACATAAAAAGTATTTGGATGCAAAGGCCGTCGGTTGTCTGAACCAGGATCCTGTGCAATTACCTATGTGGGATTATATGAACTGATTGGCGGATTGACATCGAAGAACTAACTTCTTTCGGGGAAAAGGTACTACTTTATAAAAAAATGTTTATTTTTGCGTTCCGAAACATTTTAAATGTATAAATGATAAACCGCGTTCTTATTCGTATCAGAGTCGTTCAAGTCTTGTTTGCATGCAGCCAGAACGAATCCATAGATCTGAAAAAAGCAGAAACAGAGCTTTTATTCAGTCTTCAAAAGTCGTACGATCTGTATTTCTATTTCTTATCTTTAATGATAGAACTTACCGATGCGTATGCCCAGAAGGTAGATGCCCGAAAATCGAAACTGCTTCCTTCCGAAGAGGATATCAATCCTAATACAAAGTTGCTCGAAAACAAGTTTATAAGCCAGTTGCGCCAAAATGTAACATTAGACAAGTATATGAAAGACCGTCCTTTCAGATGGTTCGAATATGAAGCTTTTGTCCGTGGTTTACTGGAAGATATTCTAAATTCGGATATTTATAAAGCATCTGTAGAGAATACTTCGGATAACTATGAAAGCGATCGTGAATTCTGGCGTAAAGTTTTCAAACAGATTATATCGAACAAAGAAGAGTTGTATTCTATATTGGAAGATGAGAGCCTGTACTGGAATGATGATATCGAGATTGTTGAGTCATTTGTTCTGAAGACAATAAAACGCTTTGAAGAAAGCAACGGAAGCAACCAGGAACTGCTGCCTATGTTTAAAGATGAAATGGATAGGGAGTTTGCTGTTAAGCTGTTAAGGGAATCTTTGCTGAACGAAAAAGAATATCGGACTATTATCGATAAATATACAAATAACTGGGAATCGGAACGTATAGCACAGATGGATATGATCATAATGCAGATTGCATTAGCCGAGATTATGAGCTTTCCATCTATCCCTGTCAGTGTTACCCTGAACGAGTATATCGATATTGCTAAATCCTATAGTACAGCTAAAAGCGCATCATTTATCAACGGGATTCTCGATGCTATAGTGAAAGAGCTTAAAGAAGAGAAAAAGATAATCAAGAAATAATAAGACTTCTTAGAAACTGTTTAAATTCTATAGCAATTTTTTTATGGTTATTTTCTGTTACTCCCGTCATTGCGAACCGCCTGCGGTGAAGCAATCCAGCCGAGCCGGAATGTTCTTTTATAGATTGCTTCGGGTAAACCCTCGCAATGACGAGAGGAATTGAACATATAAATTGAACAATCAGATCCTATGATAATATTTTTCGCTAAAAATTAAACAGTTTCTTACACTTTCGTTCCAATTCAAAATATTCATTTATATTTGTAAATAGTTTGTAGAAAGTAAATAATAGTTAATCAAATATCAAAATAACTTATGACTTTATTGAATGTATTATTACAGGCAGGTGCGGAAGGCGCTTCCGGAGGTTTATTTGGCGGAGGAGGTATGAGCATGATCATAATGATGGTTCTACTTTTTGGAATCATGTATTTATTTATGATCAGACCACAGCAAAAGAAACAAAAAGCTTTGCAAGAAGCGCGTAGTGCCATAAAGGTAGGCGATAAAGTAGTTACGGCCGGAGGTGTTCACGGTAAAGTGAAAGAGGTTGGAGATACTTTCTTCGTATTGGAAATTGCCGACAATGTGAGAATAAAAATAGAAAAAGCATCAGTATACGTTTCTGCCGAAGATACTCATAGCAAATAATTGAGTGTCGTATAAATCAAGTATAGCCATATGAGCGATACTAATGATAAAAAAGAAATAATTTCACAAGAAGTCAGAGCTTTTTTCAAGAATATTTCGTGGAAAAAAATTCTGACTTTTTTGTTTTTTTTACTGCTGTCTTGTATTTTTTGGATGATGCAGATCTATCGTCAGAAATATGAGGCTACGCTTACTATACCCGTTAAGTATATTAATATACCGGATAGTATTGTTTTTGAGGACAAGTTGCCGTCCGTGATCAGCGCCCGTATCAGGGATGACGGGGGGACATTGTTTAAATATCTTCTCACTCGCTGGAATGACTCAATGGTTGTCGATGTCAGGGATGTGGTGAAGAGCACTCCCGATAAAATAATCCAGGGACGTAACTTTGAACAATTAATACGTAACAAATTGTTTGCTACCTCCGAACTTATCAGCTATACACCTACGCGTATGTCTTACATTTATGCATTGCTGCATGATAAAAAACTTCCTGTAATTTATAATGGGAATGTAAACCTGGCAGGCGGGCATATGTTGATAGGAGACTTGAGTATTTCTCCCGACTCGGTAATAGTATATGGAAGCCAAACGGCATTGGATACACTGTTTTATGCATATACCGTATCCGATACCATGTATAACGTATCGTCCGAGCAAAAGGTCAAAGTAGCGATGAAACCGATGCAAGGTATTAAATACATACCGGATGAGGTGTCATTGACGATTCCGGCGGATAAGTTTATAGAGAAAGAGGTCGAAGTATCCGTTACATGCATTAATTTGCCTAACAGCCTGTCAATAAAATTCTTTCCTTCATCCGTCAAAATACCATATTTAGTCGGATCGAAAAAAGAAGATGATATAACAAAAGAAAAATTCAGCATAACCATAGATTATAACGACATTAAAGATCTCAGCAGGTCTTCTGTTCCGGTCCGTATAACAGATAGCCCTGATTATATACGTACAAAGATCCCGATACCGTCCGAAGTCGAATTTGTGCTCGAAAAACAGTAACTTTCTTCCGATGATAAAATTAGGCATAACAGGAGGTATAGGTAGTGGTAAATCTACAGTTTCAGAGATCTTCACCCTATGTGGAGTTCCTGTATATATTGCCGATGCGGAAAGCAAGAAGCTGGCCGGTACTTCGCCCATTATCAGGGAAAAATTAATTGCTCTTTTTGGAGAAGAGCTGTATAAAGGAAATATTCAGGATAAGGCCTTGCTTGCATCTCACATCTTTAATGATAAAGGAAAGCTGGAAAAGGTAAACGCTATAATACATCCGGAAGTAAAAAAAGACTATGAGGAGTGGCTTGAGAAAAACAAGCGCTATCCGGTTGTAGCCCAGGAAGCAGCAATTCTGTTCGAGTCGGGCTTTAATAAGCTTATGGATAAAGTAGTTATGGTATATACTCCTTTCGAATTGAGGATACAGCGCACTATGGCGCGGGATAATATGCCTCGTGAGAAAGTTTTGGAACGCATTCGGAATCAAATGCCGGATGAAGAAAAAGTTAAACTATCCGACTATGTAATTGTTAATGACGGGGCCGGTTCCCTGATATGGCAAGTTCTGAATATTATACAACAACTGGAAAATTCATACAAATAGATGTTTGACTTTGAAAAAGAATTGAACAGGCCCTGAGAAAAATTCATGATTTAACAAGCAGAAAATGAGAATTATAATATATGTTCTGCTGGGATTTACATTGTTTAGTTGTAAGCCGTCTCAAGCAGATAAATCAAAAACACTGACAGTAACCATCGATCCTCAAAAGTATTTTTTAAGTACAATTGTTGGCGGCCACTTCAAAGTAGAATGCATTGTCCCTTCCGGTTCAAATCCGGAAAGCGCAGATTTTACCCCATCCCAGATGATGAGTCTGAATAAAAGTCTCGCCTATTTTAAAATAGGATATATGGGGATAGAGAGTGCGCTGATCGATAAAGTATCGCAGACTAATTCAAACCTCAAAATCGTCAATTGTTCCGAAGGTATCGAGGTATTGGGTGGGCATGATTGCGAGGGAGATCATCCTGATCACAATCGCGGACATGCAGGAGGTGATCCTCACACATGGAGCTCCATTAAATCCGCGAAGATTATAGCCGGAAATATGTATAAGGCCGTGCTGGAACTGGATAATGCGAATGCTTCAGATTATACCTTGAACTATAATAAATTATTGGCAGAGATCAATCAAACGGATAGTGTTGTAAGGTCATATTTAGAAAAAGCGCCCGGTAAATCCTTTATAATATATCATCCTGCACTCACCTATTTTGCCGAAGAATATGGGCTGACTCAATATTCTATCGAATATGAGGGGAAGAATCCTTCGCCATCTCAATTAAAGGTACTTATCGACAAAGCTAAAGAGGAAGGAATAAAGGTGGTATTCATACAACGTGAATTTGATGTCAAAAATGCAGAAACCGTAGCGCAGGCCATTGGCGCTAAAACCGTACCACTCAATTTACTATCATATGATTGGAGCCAGGAAATGATTAACATTGCAAAAGCTCTTGCTCAAGAGTAAAAAACAGGATGAGTAAAATAGTTGAAATAAAAAATTTATCCGTAGGATATGAAGATCGTCCTTATGTGCTGAAAAATGTCAGTTTAGATGTTTATAAAGGCGATTTTTTAGGAATTATAGGGCCAAACGGAGGAGGGAAAACGACCTTGCTCAAGACTTTATTAGGCCTGGTGAAGCCAATGTCCGGTACTATCTCATTCTTTAAGAATAATATAAAGACAGATAAGATCAATATAGGCTATTTACCACAGATTAATCAAATAGATAAGAAATTCCCCATATCGGTGTCCGATGTCATATTATCAGGCCTGACAGTCCGCCGTGGTATATTTTCATCTTATACCAAAGAACAGAAAGAAAGGGTAAAAGAGATTGCCGGCCGGATGGGACTCGAAGAGCATATCGCACGTCCTATTGGAGCGCTTTCCGGTGGGCAGTTGCAGAGGACTTTACTAGGCCGTGCAATTATCGATAATCCCGACTTGTTGGTATTGGACGAGCCCAATTCGTATGTAGATAAGCGCTTTGAAAGTAATTTTTATCGGTTACTTGAAGATATAAACAAAAATACTGCCATCATTCTTGTTTCCCATGATGTAGGAACCATCGTTTCGATGGTGAAAAACATAGCCTGTGTAAACGAAGGATTGCATTATCATTTGGGGGCAAATATAACTACCGAGTGGCTGGAAGAATCATATGCTTCATGCCCTATCGAAATAATAGGACACGGGGATTTTCCTCACCGTGTATTGGAAAAGCATGAAGGCTGCGATTGCTGTAAAGGGGATTGAAAAAATAAAGGGAAGATTTTGAGTCACGAGTGGCCAGAAGATTCTTATACGCTGTATAATGTTTATTTTCAATATATTACAATAGGATATCTATGGAAATGCATTTATTACACTGAGAAGACACTGAGAACCGCTGAGTTTTTATTAATTTCTCAGTGAACCTCAGTGTCTTCTCAGTGGTTCTCAGTGTAATCTTTCTTATTAATAATCAATTAAATAATTATAAATCAAAAGAATAAAATCTTCCGGCCACGACTGATTTTGAGTCCTCCCTTCGAAACTGTTTAAGATTATCTACTGTATCTTAAAATATCCCAGATCTTCGCGATCGAAGCCCATCACATAAGAATGCATTTTATTCACTTCGGCTTGGCCATAGCTTACATATACCTCGGCTGAACGACGGAAGCTTTCATTCTTATTTGCATCCTGCAATAGCAAATATCCAAGAACACAATGCGCGGCAGATTCTACCAGGCGGCGGGCATGGAAATCGAGATATTCCTGATCCTTCAGCTCAGTTACTTTCGCTACTATTTCTTCATGTTTAGCAGTCATTCCAACCAGCTTTTGCTTCAGATCTTCCAGCTCAGGTTTGTACTCGATAGCTTCATATTCACGGATTTGTCCGATATATGTACCTGTGGTGACGTGGCGGATGGCAGCAACCACCTGCAACTGTGTAGTACCTTCGTATATGTTGGTGATACGTGCATCACGATACAAGCGTTCGCAAGTATAATCCTTCATAAAGCCCGAACCGCCATGTATCTGGATGGCGTCATATGCATTCTGGTTGGCATATTCTGTTGTCATACCCTTACCCATCGGAGTGAAAGCATCGGCCAGTTTGCTGTATTTTTTCATTTCCTGACGCTCTTCCGGCTCTAATTTGCGTTCGCGGCTAATATCTTCCAAGGCTTTGTACACATCTACAAAACGGGAAGTTTCGTACAGCATAGAGCGTGAAGCATCGGCTTTGGCCCGCATCAGGGCCAGCATTTCGTAAACCGCGGGGAATTCGATAATTGCTTTTCCAAACTGTTTGCGTTCCTGAGCATAAGCATAACCTTCGCGATAAGCGGCTTCGCTGATACCTGTAGCCTGTGCCATAATGCCCAGGCGGGCGCCGTTCATCAAAGCCATTACATATTTGATAAGCCCAAGTTTGCGATCACCGCAAAGTTCAGCTTTAGCGTTTTTATATACCAATTCGCAAGTAGGAGAACCTTTGATACCCATTTTATTCTCGATGCGGCGAACATCTACCCCTCCGTTGCGTTTGTCGTAAATAAACATGGAAAGTCCGCGCCCATCCCTTGTGCCCTCTTCCGAACGCGCCAGGACGAGGTGGATATCGGAGTCGCCGTTGGTGATGAAGCGTTTTACACCGTTCAAATACCAGCATCCGTCTTTCTCGCTGTATGTTGCTTTCAGCATAACGGCCTGAAGATCTGATCCTGCATCAGGTTCGGTCAAGTCCATCGACATGGTTTCTCCCGCGGCAACACGAGGTATATAATGTGCGTGCTGGTCTTCATTCCCAAACTCGTACAGAGTCTCTGCACAATCTTGTAATGCCCAGATATTTCCAAATCCGGCATCGGCATCGGATACCATTTCTGCCGCCATTATGTATGGAGTGATAGGGAAATTCAGGCCATTGTAGCGGCGAGGCATTGTAATACCCATCAAGCCTGCTTTGCGTACAGCATCAAGATTTTCTTGTGTGCCGGATGCATAGGTAACACGTCCGTTGCTGACAACCGGCCCGTCATGATCGACCCCTTCCGCATTCGGAGCAATGGTATTGGCACAGATTTCACCTACTATTTCAAGCACTTTTTCGTAGCTGTCCATAGTATCTTCAAAGTCTACAGGAGCGTAATCGAATTTATCTTTGTCCGCATAGTTGCGTTCTTTCAGTTCTACTATCCGCTTCATCAACGGATGATTCAGATGATGCTTCAAACTGGGATTGTTTATATAAAAGTTTTCCATAATTTTTTAGGAGTTAAAGGAGTCATAGAAGTTAAAGAAGTTAAATAGATGGTATATTATTTAGTTCATTGATGATGCTTTTGCAGTAAGCATTCAGTAGCTTACTTACTTCGGAGGCTTGATCACTCAATAACTTTTTATTTTCTTCCGAAATATAGTCTAAATCTTTTGAGAGAATAATAAAGTTGCGAGTTTCTTCTAATGAACCTTGAGATATATTGTAGAACCGCAGTTTTTCTTTTGACCCGATGCGTATATATCCTTCAGCAATATTTGCTGTAATGGACGTTGCTGCGCGTCTCATTTGATTAACCAAGCCAAATATTTCTTCTTTAGGATATTGTTTGGTTATTCTGTATATGGAAAGTACATATTGATGTGCTTTCTGCCATACTATTAATTGTTCAAAAGACTGTGTTGCCATTCTGCTTATAACTACTTGACTACTTGAATTCTTTGACTACTTGATTTATTTTGTATTCTTTTTGTAGTATTTAATCATTTTAGGAATTACATCTTCTACTGTTCCGGTTATCACATAATCGGCAATAGTATTGATAGGTGCGTTAGGGTCGCTATTGACCGATAAGATAATAGAGCTTTCCTGCATACCGGCAATGTGCTGGATTTGCCCCGATATGCCGCAAGCTATATACAGTTTCGGACGAACGGTAACTCCGGTTTGTCCTATCTGGCGTTCATGGTCTGTATATCCTGCATCGACGGCAGCACGCGAACCTCCGACTTCTCCTCCGATAAGGGCGGCCAGATCGTGGAGCAATTGGAAGTTTTCTTTCGATCCTACTCCATAACCTCCGGCAACAATAATAGAGGAGCCTTTGATATTTGTTTTGCTCTTTTCTATCTGGCGGTCGATAATGCTAACTATAAAATCTGCATCAGTAACATATTTACTTACATCATATTTTTTGACCTCGCCTTTGTGAAGCGGGTTAAATACCTCTTTCTTCATCACACCTTCGCGTACAGTTGCCATTTGCGGACGGCAGGAAGGGTTAACGATAGTAGCCACAATATTCCCTCCGAATGCAGGACGGATCTGGTAAAGCAGGTTTTTATAAACCTTGCCCACCTTTTTTTCTTCATGATCGCCTATTTCCAGAGAGGTACAGTCTGCCGTCAGGCCGCTGCCTAATGCTGAAGATACGCGCGGACCAAGGTCGCGGCCGATACTTGTTGCTCCCATCAGGGCTATCTGAGGTTTTTCCGCTTCAAACAGTTTTACTAAGACTGAAGTGTGAGGGAGAGAAGTATAGGGATACAAGCGGCTATCATCAAATAGATGAAGCACATCTGTCCCGTATGGAAATACCTGCTCTGCGATACTATCCAATTTGTGCCCGATAGCTACAGCTTCCATTTTGCATCCCAAAGTAGTCGCTAAAGAACGTCCTTTGGTAAGTAATTCGAGACTGACATCTGATACGATGCCGTCTTCTATTTCGCAATATACATATAAGTTGTTCATTCTATTTCAAGAAGTTATAGAAGTTAAGAAGTTATAGAAGTTAAGTAGTAACTACTGCGGCAAAGCCGCTAACTACTTTGACTACTCTGACTACTTAACCTATGGTGTGATTTAATATTAATTCTTTCATTAATTCGTCGATAGCCACATCGGTTGGCTCAAGAGTTTTATTTTCTTTGGATTGAAAAATAACGTTCTCTATGGATTTTACTTTAGTAGGAGAGCCTGACAATCCGCACTGTGTTGTATCTGCATTTACGTCTGCTACACTCCATTCCTGCAAATCAAGATAGGGGCGTTTGCTAAACAACGCTGTATAGTCTATCGTATCAGTTTGTTTTTCGGTAACGGTCTTTGCATGCTTATATTTCTGTACGAATTTAGCGTTGCGGGGACGGCATGCCGGCGCGCTGCCGTTTACTGTAATCACTATTGGCATTTTTGCTCCGACAGTTTCCACACCACGTTCTAAACGGCGCTTTACGGTTATCTTCCCATCTTTTACCTCAATAATTTCTTCGGCATAGGTAATTTGGCTCAGCCCTAACTTCTCGGCTACCTGAGGCCCTACCTGAGCTGTATCTCCATCGATTGCCTGACGTCCACAGATGATCAGGTCATAATCTTTGATCTTGCGGATCGCCATGGACAGGGCATACGATGTAGCCAGAGTATCGGCTCCGGCAAATGCGCGGTCAGTCAGCAAATAACCACCGTCGGCTCCCCTGTATAGTCCTTCGCGGATAACCTCGGCTGCGCGTCCCGGCCCCATTGTTAATATAGTAATTGTTGTTCCCGGATAAGCATCTTTCAGGCGGAGAGCCTGCTCCAATGCATTTAAGTCTTCCGGATTGAAGATAGCCGGCAGAGCGGCGCGATTGACCGTTCCATCAGCTTTCAT
>JAISES010000508.1 GCA_031263965.1 Prevotella sp.
AACTCGCCGCTGCCCAAAATTTTCACTCTGTCGTTTTTCGACATCAAGCCTGCTTCAATTAATGTTTCAATATTTATCACAGGTATATTGCGCTTGTCTGCTAATTGTTGCAAAGTAGAGACATTGACAGGCTTATATTCGACACGGTTTATATTGGTAAACCCGTATTTCGGCAAACGGCGCTGGATAGGCATTTGACCTCCCTCGAACCCGAACTTGCGCGAATACCCCGAACGGGACTGTGCTCCCTTGTGTCCGCGAGTGGAAGTACCTCCGCGACCCGAACCTTGTCCGCGACCTATTCGCTTCTCCCTGTGGGTAGAACCTTTTGCAGGTTTTAAATTACTCAAATTCATAATCTATAATTCTTCTTTGGTTGTTACTAAATTTTTTCCACTTTTACCAAATGACTAACTGCTTTAATCATTCCTTCCACTACGGGCGTTGCTTCGCGTTCTACCATACGGTTAATTTTACGAAGACCAAGCGTATCCAATGTAGCGCGTTGCTTTTTATTCGCTCCAATTCTGCTCCTGACTTGTGTTATTCTATATACAGCCATTTTCTATTCTCCTTATCCGTTAAATACTCTTTTAATAGGAATACCGCGCAATTGCGCAACAGTATATGCATCTCGCAGTTCCAACAACGCTGTTACGGTTGCCTTAACCAAATTGTGCGGATTCGACGAACCTTTCGACTTTGCCAGCACATCATGTATTCCGGCGCTTTCCAGTACAGCACGCATGGCGCCTCCTGCCTTTACTCCTGTTCCGGGTGCGGCTGGCTTGATGAAAACCCGTGCGCCTCCGAATTTCGATTCCTGTTCATGTGGTATTGTTCCCTTATATACAGGCACTTTAACCAAGTTTTTCTTGGCGTCTTCTACGCCCTTGGCAATAGCGGAGGTTACTTCGCCTGCTTTCCCAAGTCCGTAACCTACTATTCCGTTTTCGTCGCCTACTACTACTATGGCTGCAAAACTGAAATGTCGTCCTCCTTTTGTTACTTTTGTAACACGCTGTATAGCCACCAGCCTGTCTTTAAGGTCTAAATCGGTGGTTTTAACTTTTCTGATATTTGTACTCGGCATAATTTCTAAAATTTAAGACCGCCCTCTCTGGCGGAATCTGCTAAACTTTTTATTTTTCCATGATAAAGATACCCGCTACGGTCGAATACTACAGTGGTAATACCTTTTTCCTGAGCGCGTTCTGCGGACAGTTTACCAACTATACGAGCTACTTCGATTCCGGATTTTCCGGCAATTTGTTCGGCTAACGATTTATCACGCGACGATGCCGAAACAAGTGTCGCTCCTTTTGTATCGTCTATAAATTGAACATATATCTGTTTGTTACTCCTGTACACCGACATGCGAGGACGTTCGGAGGTGCCGTTCACTATTTTGCGAATACGGTACTTTATTCTTTTTCTTCTATCTGACTTTGTTAATGACATATATATTCCCTTTCATTATTTAGCGCTGGCGGACTTGCCTGCCTTGCGTCTGACTTGTTCTCCAACAAAACGAATTCCCTTGCCCTTATACGGTTCGGGTTTCCTGAATGAACGAATCTTAGCGGCAACTTGCCCGATTAACTGTTTATCAATTGATGTTAATGTAATTAAGGGATTGGCTCCCTTCCTTTCTACCACTGCTGTGGCTTTTACTTCGGGCGGTAACTCGAAATGGATATCATGCGAATATCCGAGACTAAATTCGAGTACCTGTCCTTTGGCTTCGACTTTGTATCCTACTCCGATCAACTCTTGTTTGATTGTGTATCCAGTAGAAACACCAAGCACCATATTGTTTATCAATGCACGGTACAATCCATGCATGGAACGGTGTCGGGGCTGGTCTGTAGGGCGTTTAAAAGTAACAGAACCATCCTCTACGGAGACTTTTATATCAGGGTCAACCTTTTGTTTAAGTACTCCAAGAGGTCCTTTCACCGTTACCACATTAGCGTCATCAACTGTGACGGCAACTCCTTGTGGCAGGTTTACAGGTAATTTTCCTATTCTTGACATATATTTTTATTATAATTTTCTATTTTCAGGACGCAAAGATATGAAATATATTAATATGTCCGCTCTTTTGCCCTCTTTTTCTTTCATTTAATATTAACTTAATCCGATACTCCTTCATTTTTAAGAACATACTGTACAACTCCATTTAAAAATTTAATTGGATGAAATGAGTATTTTACTTCTTTTGTAACTTCGTCAAGTGTCGAAGAGAACGTAAATACAAAATTTTCCGTATCCGAATTGTTTTGTCTGTACTTCTCTACACATTCTTCGTACTTTGTTCGGATATATTCCTTTTGCATAGAAAGAGCCTTATTTTCTGCTGAAAAATTATTGATCCAGGTATCAAAGCTGTCAGTAGAATCAATATAGGACAGATGTTTTCTTAACTTATACTGTACATTGCCGCCCGGTTTTAAATCTTTACTCCGGTCTATGGCCAGCAACAGGACATTGTCTTTCCTTATATTATATCTGGCGTCTCCATATAACTTCTCAACAAGAATAAAATCACGGTTTCTTATGCCTGAATCTTTCATCGAATCGCCAATGACTACATACGCATCATAATCTTTAGGATTAACCTTTTCATTGCCCGAAAACATATCAAATTCGTAAATATTTGTATTTAACTCTATTGTAGAACTGAAATTTTTATTTGTGTCTCCTGCCGATACTGTTTTATAAACTTTAGGCTTTATTTTCATTTTCCATAAAAGTAGCACATAAACAACAAATATGCTCAATACAACTACTAATGCTATCACAATATAAAAGATTTATTCAATTTCGTACTTTTACTAATTTCCTTACTTTTTTACCGGTTATCTGGATACAGAAAACCTTGTAAACCAAAAGTATTCCCCAAAACAACACAAACAAAAATATCTTTGCAGCGTAAGATTCAAAAGAATTGATAAGAATCAGAGATATTACCAATAACATTATTGATACTAATGTCTGTATAAATCCCTTTTTCATTTTATCGGGCATAATTTTTTCAGAACTAATTATGTGAACCATATCCAACAGGTGCACAACGATTATCATTACTACAGAAAACAGATATGCATCCGACTTTGTCCGGTCGCCTGAAGTATTTAAAAACGAGAAATCACAATTCACAAAAATACTTGGGAAAGCTGCTCCAAGAAGCAACAGACACCACAAAAAGGCGTACATCCATTCCCAAATACTGATTTCCATTTTCATTCTTATGACGATGATAAAAAGATTTTTTTCTTGAAAATTAACCGTTAATATACATAACAAATCACTTCCCCACCAATATTCTGCTCACGGGCTTCCTTATCGGTAAGTATGCCCTTAGATGTCGAAATAATGGCAATGCCGAGACCGTTCAACACTCTGGGCATGGAAACTGCACCAGTATAACGGCGCAATCCGGGACGGCTTACACGTTTCAGGTATTTAATCGCCGAATTTTTTGTTTCTGGATGATACTTCAAGGCTATCTTGATTGTGCCTTGCGGTTTGGTATCGATGAACTTATAGCTCAGGATATAACCTTTTTCATGCAGGACTTTTGTTATTTCCTGCTTCATTTTGGAGGATGGAATCTCCAC
>JAISES010000118.1 GCA_031263965.1 Prevotella sp.
GCTCTGTTTTTGGAATAAAATTATATCGTTTACTATACCTGACAACAAAATCATAATCCTGATGACGGTTTAATTCCGGATTCCATAATACAGATTGAGCACTTTCTGCTGTCATGAAAAGAGTGGATGTCTGTGCTCCATATCCAGTACTTAATAAATAATCAATCATGGATTCTTCTTCATGTAAAGCCCTGACATGGACTATTCTTTCATCATCTCTATTCATATCTTTTAAAATCAAACTTCCATATAAACCGTCAACATAATCTGAATGTTGTAATATTCTTAAACATTCACTAATATGGTTATTCAACCATAAATCATCAGCATCCAGCATAGCTATATATTGTCCCTTGCTTTTTTCTATTCCATAATTGCGGGCAATATTAGCATTTTTATGATCGAGTTTATTATAAGAAATCCGGTTATCATTTAAATTCTCAATTACAGGATATATCACTATCTCCGAGCCATCATCAATAGCCCTTATACAAGTTATAATTAATTGATATAAAATTTGTTACTTTGCTAAAAAATGGTCAATTATAGAGCGCTACGAACAAACGAGTTGCAATTTATAGCTATAACAGGCTTAAGGATAGCAAGTTTTGATATTTTATATTCTTTTTATGCAACAAGTTGGAATGAGTATATTTCACATTATACAATAGATGGAAAAGTTCGTAGACGCCCTCACAAGCCACGCAAAGACAGTGCCTTTACAGATGTTGAAAGCATGTTGATTTTTATCCTGTCCTATTTAAAGAATAATCCGTTACAGCAGACCCATGCCGCCCTATTCGGATTGACTCAGCCACAGGCAAATCGATGGATACACCTGACCCGGGAGATACTATTAACTAGTCTGAAGGATGCTGATTGTTTGCCATGCAGAGATATTGAATCATTCAATAAGTTACTCAAACAAGGGCAGGATATTCTGATGGATGGCAGTGAACGTCCCATTCCCCGGCCTGCGGATAAGGAGGTACAAAAAGAATATTACAGTGGAAAAAAAACGTCATACGATCAAGAATTTAATAATTAGTGACCTGGATAACAATATATTATATCTATCCCAGACATGGGAAGGAAAAATACATGATAAAAAAATATGCGACCAAGAAGAAATAGAATTTTTCAAACGATGTATTCTTTGGTTAGACACAGGTTTTGAAGGTTATAATCCTGAAAAAGCAGAGATAAAGCGTCCAAAGAAAAAACCAAAAGGAAGGGAACTGACAGAACCCGAAAAGAAAACGAACCAACTGATTTCAAAGACCCGGGTTAAAGTTGAGCATGCTATTGGTGCTTGTAAAGTGTTCCGAATAGTCAAAGAAGAAATCAGAGCTTTCAAAGATGATTTTAGAGATGACGCCATGGTGATGGCCTGCGCCCTCTCTAATTTTAAACTCAGGAATCGATGAACAGAGTAACTTATATAAACTCTATTATACAAACAGCCGGACAAAAATTTAACTTAGTTTAACCTTTTTGATTATTTGTGTAACTATTCAGCGAATCCCCCAATGAGATGTTCATCATTGAAGAACAGCCAGAATCGCCACAAAAGGAGATTGCTTTCCTTTCCAAGCAGTATCGGCAATAGAATGTATGGCCATAAAAGCATCCGCACCTTGGTCAGATCGGAATGTTCCGCTAATTTTCTGTTTGATTTTGAGTTTTCTTATTCCTCGTTCGCTAGCATTGTTGTCTGGAGGTATCGCCGGATTTTCAAGGAAGTTAAAAATGTAATCCCGCCATTTTATTAATCCGTTTTTGAGTCGTCGGAAGTCGTCCTTTAAATGTTCTACACATTGGCTGAGGATATCGTCTAAGCGTATTAACCAGGGCGATGTGTCAATTATTTTATCCGGATTTTGATTCCGCAGGTGAATCGCTTCCCGTAATAATGTTTGAAGATTTACAGACCACTGCTGTTTCACATCTAATTCATTCAAGTATTGCACTTCACGCAGAATATGAGCAAGGCAGATTTGATGACTAATGAAGTTCAACGCAAAGTAGGCCGAATGGCGGTCGGTAACAGCTGTCATGTTTTTCAATGCGTCACCAAACATGTCCTCCAAAACTTCACCTTTTCTACCGTTAGCACGAAAAACCAACGTATAATAAACTGTTTGAGCAATCCATGACCAATCCAAACGTTTATTGCAATAACATCCTGATTCGTCAAAGCCTACTACCGGTGAATTGCTGATATACTCTTTGATTAATGCAATGGCCGGCCCGGCTTTCTTTTTGGCTTGCTGAAGGATATTGCTGATAGTGTCCTGGCTCATTTCTATACCGAACACCGTTTCCAACATAGATTGCAACCGCTCATACGGCACACATTGTACAACATTGTAATAGACAACGAGCGCTTGTATGTTTTTGCCGAATGTCACTACATTTCCACCCCTCTTGCCAGGAGCCTGCGATCGATTGTGATGCCCGCAGGTGCAAACTCTGGCATAATGGCGATGTTCTATGATAACTGGCTTAGGGAGCGGCATATCAATTTCCTGTGTGCTATACTCCAGAACAGGTTCGATAGCGGAAAGATCATGCCCGCAACAAGAACAATAATTGGAAGCATGATTAACTATTTCATCTACATTTTCTGTCTTTCCACGAGTCGTTCCTTCATGACCCTTTTGACCGCCAACAGGTTTGTCTGATTTCCTCCGCAAAGATTGTGTACGACGCTCCGCTTCCGATTTCATATTCTCCCCTCTGGGAGCAGGGCTGCTATTTTTACTGTTCTTAGGTAGCTGCCCATACTTGGAAAGACGATTTTGCAGTTCATCTATGGTTTTGTCCCGCTCCATAATTCCTCTTCGAAGCGAACGGATTTCCTGTGACTGAGCCTGTGTATTACGGTTAAGCCTACATATTTCTGTGTATTGGGAATCGAGAGACTTACGCATTGATTGTAGCTCGGCAGTCAAATCCTGTAGGACAGAAGATATGTCATTAATCGGCTGTTTCACAGGCGTGAAGATACAACTTTTTATTGATTTGACAAAGAATAAATACAATTATATGTGAGTTATTTTATTGACAATCAGATTATTGTATCATGTCTGGCGAGCATTGGAGAAACATATTGGGTACTCACAACGTTTTATTTCATTAAAATCTCAGAGTGAGATTTATTCGCTGAATAGTTACATAAATAGAGTTCTTTTGTTAAAGTATATTAAGT
>JAISES010000281.1 GCA_031263965.1 Prevotella sp.
TAGTCTTCCCTCAAAAGGCATTAATTTACTAATATATAGTATTATATCTTAAAAAGCACTTGTGTAAATCTGCAATAATTCGTATCTTTAAGTATTAATTCATGCAGATTTCTTATGCTAAATCCGACAATAAGCGACTCTCAAAGGAGTTTGTTCTTCTCTCTTGGCGATAGTTTGGAGCAGAGACATCCAGTCTGCATTTTAGCCCATAAAGTTGATTGGGATATGTTTGAGAGAGAGTTTTCCAGGTTTTACAGCTCCGGACAAGATGCTCCTGCCAAGCCCATTCGTTTAATGGCGGGTTTATTAATTCTCAAGCATGTACGTAACTTACCGGACGGGAACATTAGTCCTATGATGAAACTGTTGAGCAGATTAATGATCAACTCAGGGAACGAACCCGCCTTACGGTATTCTATGATATAGAATACAAGGCACCCGACAGCAACTATTCACTTTCCTAGTGCGTTGCTCTGGCTAAGTCATACAAGGCTTTCAGCAAAATGCATCTATTACACTAAAGTGCCCTGAGTAACATCAGCTATCAGCTTTTGAGATGCTCAAAATTTCTCCGTTTTAATTCAAAGTCGCGTCCGAGGTATTTTTCCCTGACAATTTCATTATCGGCTAATTCTTCCGCTGATCCTTGAAATAGAACTTTTCCTTCGAAAAGCAGGTAGGCTCTGTCGGTAATGCTCAATGTTTCATCAACATTGTGGTCGGTAATAAGTATTCCTATATTCTTATATTTGAGTTTTGCCACAATCTCCTGTATGTCCTGCACCGCAATAGGGTCTACCCCCGCAAATGGCTCATCAAGCATAATGAACTTAGGGTCTATAGCCAGACAACGTGCTATTTCGGAACGACGGCGTTCTCCTCCTGAAAGCCTGTCTCCAAGATTTTTTCTTACTTTGTGTAACCCGAATTCGTCTATCAGGCTTTCCAGTTTTTCTTTCTGGTATGCCTGCGATGTATCAGTCATTTCCAGTACCGAACGTATATTGTCCTCCACAGTCATTTTCCTGAAAATGGAAGCTTCTTGTGCAAGATACCCTATTCCGTTCTGGGCACGTTTATATACGGGGTATTTGGTGATTTCCCGATTATTGAGGAATATTTTTCCTTCGTTTGGCATCACCAACCCCACGGTCATATAGAAAGTCGTGGTTTTCCCAGCTCCGTTCGGTCCGAGTAAACCCACAATTTCCCCTTGTTTCACATCGATGGAAACATGATTTACTACTGTCCTGGATTTATATCTTTTTACCAGGTTTTCGGTGCGAAGCACCATTCTCCCGTCTGCTTGTACTTGCTCCATTATGTATGAGGAATACTTATTCTAATATGGTAACCCAGTTGTGCGTATCCGGTTCATCTCCAAGCTGAATAGCCCTGAGTTTGTTATACAATTTAGAGCTGACAGGACCGGCATTACCGTCTTTGGAAATAATATATGATTTGTTTTCGTCAATATCATCTACTCTCAGGATAGGGCTGATAACAGCAGCGGTACCTACCTGGCCGGCTTCTTCAAATGTAGCTAATTCTTCTTCCGGTATAGGGCGGCGTTCTACTTTCAGTCCTATATCTTCAGCCAATTGCATCAGGCTTTTGTTTGTAATGGATGGCAGTATGGATGATGAAAGCGGCGTAATATATGTATTATTCTTAACACCGAAAAAGTTGGCAGGGCCACATTCATCCAGGTATTTTTTTTCTCTAGCATCCAGATATAATACTGCCGAGTATCCCATTCCGTGGGCTTTATTTCCTGCCGTCAGGCTGGCAGCATAATTGCCTCCTACTTTGATCGTACCTGTGCCTAATGGCGCTGCCCTGTCATATCCGCGAAGGATGGCCACAGGCGTTGGTTTGAATCCCTCTTTGAAGTAAGGGCCTACAGGTGTGACAAAAACGAGGAATAAATATTCACTTGCAGGTTTAACGCCTACCTGGGCGCTCATTCCTATCAGTAAGGGACGTATATATAATGATGCTCCGCTTCCATGCGGCGGAACAAAGCGTTCGTTTAATTTCACGGCTTTAACTACTGCTTCTTCAAAAACTTCCACCGGTAGTTCTTCCATCATGATACCATGGCAAGAGGAAATCATGCGCAGTGCGTTTTCCCGCATCCTGAAAATACGGATCTTCCCGTCTTTACCCTTGAAGGCCTTTAATCCTTCAAAAGCTTCTTGTCCGTAATGCAGGCAAGTTGCGGCCATATGAATATCAATATTCTCGGATGTAGTTTCGGCAGGAGCGCTCCATTTGCCATCCTTGTAATAACTTCTTACATTATAATCTGTCTTCATATATCCGAAAGACAAATTTGACCAGTCTATTGCATTCATGTCGTTATATAGGTTTTAGATAGATTGTTTATTTCAGCAAATGTACGATTTTCACCGGTATTAAGAAAACAGTTTCTTATATTCTTTTGAATCGTATATTATGTATCATTAGCCGCAGAGCTTATCGGTAAACAATACTCCGTGCAAATGATCGAATTCGTGCTGAAAAACAATTCCTGTAAAATCTCCTTTGCGCGAAGATCCGGAAAGTCTTTCCTTTATAAATTCTCCTTTTTCGTTATAGTATTCTACATCTATCCATGCATAACGCCTCGATGTACCCGATGTGTTTGGTATGGACAGGCATCCGTCGCCTTCGAAACAAATAGTCTCTTGTGAATGATTCACTATTCTGGGGTTGATAGCAACCTGTACAGGCATACCCGGTTTATCTATTCTTGTGAACAGAAACAGGTTTCGTCCCACACCTACTTGAGGAGCGGCTATTCCTACGCCGGATTCTGCCGCCAGAGTCAGTTTTAGCCGTTCTATAAAGAGTTGCCAATCTTTATCTTTTGCTATATTTTTTATATCTATATTTATACTTTTCTTTCTGAGGAAAAGGGAGTCGCCGATATTATCTGTTTGTAAAACCCTGAAAGTCGTATTTACATCGCTTGCATTTATTATTTGCTGTTCTTTAACTGTCATATTTTTAATAGAATTGCACGCAGATAAACAGATCATAAAGAGTAGCGGGTAGAATGATTTTTTCACTGCATTAATTGTTGATATTGTTAGAAACTGTTTAAATTTTAGCGAAAAATATTATTACAGGATTTGAAAAAACTTCTTAGCAATTTTTTTATGTTCTTTTCAGCGTATTTTTCCCTTTTTGCTTTTGGTTTAGCCCGCTAAACCTGCAAGCAAAAAGAATAAAATCCATCTGAAAATACCTATAAAAAAA
>JAISES010000298.1 GCA_031263965.1 Prevotella sp.
TTTAGCAGAAAAATCTGCTGTCGAAATGGCTCCGTTTGCTTCTGCAATATTAGCCCCAATAGACGTTCCGCATCTTAGTATTTGTTTAGACAACACATATTCGCGATTATCATATAGCCTCTTATGCAATCCGACAATTTTTATTGCCAACTGATAGGCTTTGCCATAAACTATACTGTCTTTTTGAGTCACTGTTTACTGTTCACTGACCTAAGGAACCTCTATCTTATTCAGTATTTCGCTGATGATTTCTTCCGATGTCGTGTTGTTGGCTTCGGCTTCGTAAGTAAGGCCGATACGGTGGCGCAATACGTCGTGGCATACGGCGCGGATATCCTCAGGAATCACATAGCCCCTGCGCTTGATGAATGCATAAGCGCGGGATGCCAGCGCCAGGCTGATAGATGCACGCGGGGATGCCCCGAATCCGATCATGCCTTTCAGCGAATCCAGTCCGTTTTCTTCAGGGAAACGGGTAGCGAACACGATGTCTACGATATATTTTTCGATCTTCTCATCCAGATAAACATCGCGTACAACTTCGCGGGCGCTGATAATCTCGTCGGCTTTCATCACCGGGGTAAGGTTCCCGTAATCACCCGAAAGATTGTTGCGAAGGATGAGTTTTTCTTCTTCTTTTTTAGGGTAGCTGATAACTACTTTCAGCATGAAACGGTCTACCTGCGCTTCGGGAAGCGGATATGTGCCTTCTTGCTCTATCGGGTTCTGGGTAGCCATTACAAGGAAAGGCGACGGCAGCTTGTACGTTTTTTCGCCGATGGTTACCTGACGTTCCTGCATGGCTTCGAGTAAGGCGCTCTGCACTTTAGCCGGAGCACGGTTGATTTCGTCGGCCAACACAAAATTAGAGAATACCGGACCATGTTTTACGAAAAACTCTTCGTTCTTCTGGCTGTAAATCATTGTACCCACGACGTCGGCAGGCAACAGGTCGGGTGTAAACTGTATACGGCTATACTTGGCATCGATAAGCGAAGCAAGGGATTTTATAGCCAATGTTTTTGCCAATCCGGGTACCCCTTCAAGCAGGATGTGTCCGTCGGCGAGCAGCCCTATAAGGAGAGATTCCACAAGATGTTTTTGTCCGACAATGACTTTGTCCATCCCCATTGTGAGCGCCTCTACAAATGCGCTTTTACTCTGTATCCTTTCGGTGAGTTCTCGAATATCAACTTGCGCCATACTTTTAGTCAATTTTGCGTTTATATTTATTGTTTGATTATTCCACTTTAGTAAGCATGACAAAAATAGAAATGTTAAATCTGAAAATTGTTATTTCGCCGTTAAAAATATTTAAGCTACGTGAAAAGCTGCATTTAGGTATATCCATAGGCTGGATAGCTGCAGTTTAATTTCTCTTGTTTATCTGTATATAGCTTAATTTACTCAAAATCGAAAATTATTAATCTTTTTTTGTAGTCTTTAGTTGTTTATTAGAGATAAAAACCGATCTTTGCATTGAATTTCAATATGGTAAAGATAGAACTCGATCTAATGGTGATTACCTATAACGACAAAAAAGCATGTGATTGTTATAAAGATTTAATGAAAAACCCGACAGATCGTGCTTGTATTAGGAACTTTTCAAAAACATTTACTCAGAATATAATTAAATCTGCTATACAGTTGCACGAAAGACTTACTGCTTTTGAAACAGCATTGGATTATAACAAAGTATATGGACAAACAGATAATAGAATAGAATTGTTATCAGGAACAGGGAAGAAAGAGAATCTGGTATTAAAAGTTCGAATAAACAGAGACTATCGAAAATTCTTTTATTTTCTCTATAACGAAGACAAAGAGCCACTTATTACAGAATTATGGACGGGACAATTTAATGAAGTTAAATTTATCCACGTATTTGAAATTAATAAACATGATTATCAAAACATTTGAGGAATGACAACAAATACTTTAAATAAAGAGGATGTTTTTCACCCAATTTCTATGTTTAATACAGTTGGACAGGAACTTGAAAAAATAATTGAAATCCATAACAAGAATAAAACTACATTATTATCCGAATTAGGGTGGAATAATTTTTCTTCTGTAAAAAAAATAAAGAAAAATGAAATCTCTTTTATTATTGAATATCTGAATTTAGATAAAGAAACAGAGACTTTTTTTATAAATTTTCAAAACAAATATAAAGAGAGAGAGAAAGAGGCTCAAGTTAATTACAATATTGCTAAAAAGAATTTCAAGCGTTTACGTCCGGTTATACCTTTATTAAAAGATGAATTCAATGAAGGTATCGATCTCTTAGAAGATATTACAGACTTTTTCGGAATAGATAGTGAGGAAAAAATATTTGAGGAATCAGAGCAGTACGCAGCACTATTTCGCTCCCAAAATAAAATCAAGGTAGATCCTATAAATTTAAGAGCATGGCTACGAAGAGGTGAATTGGACTTTGAAAAAATGAATTTACCTCGATATAACGAAACTTTATTGAAAAACTGGATAGATAATAAGGAGTGGGAATCTCATGTAGAAAACGTTGCTTACTTTAAGAAATTACCAGATATATTGAAAGAGTTTGGTCTCGGTTTAGCACTTGTGCCTTTTCTACCACATACAGTATATGGTTCCGTAAGATGGCTTAGAGGTAAACCTTTAATTCAACTTTCAGATAGGAATCAAGATTTAGCGAGTTGTTGGTTTACTCTTTTCCACGAGTTTGGTCATGTCATTCATCATAAAAACGATACTGTTTTTGAAGGAGAGATTAATGAATCTAAGACCAAGGCTAATAAAAAAGAAACAGAAGCAAATAAATTCGCCAATACTTATCTATTTAATGGCGATGATTTGCGGAAAGAAGTTTTTATAGCAAAAAGAACAGGCTCTGCTACTAATGCTAACCAATTGTCCCAAACATTTGGAGTACATCAGCTATTTGCATCATATTGGCTAAGAAAAGCCCAGTATCAACCAACATTCCAAAAAATCGTTCATATAGATTTTTTATCACTATAAGTATAGAATTACTTAGCTCTTACTATCGTTTCCACCCGGGTAGAATCGCCGGTGATGCCGGTTACATTTCCTGTACAGTTGGTAAAATAGACATATTTCCCTCTATCCTGGAAACGATAAACCTTGCAGCCATCGTGCTCAAAAAGGTAATCGACTGTGTAGCCCTGATTGTTTCCGGCAGGTTTTGAATAGATTGGTGCGGCACAAGACGATAGGCCTACAATAAGTATTGTAACCACAGCGGATAATAAAACAAGTGTTTTCATAGCGACATTTATTTTGAATTTAGTCTTTCTTTTGTTCATTCCGTTTTCCTGCAAAAATATCGTACCGGCGAAACTCGCATTGCAGCGAACCGTTTACCAACTGAATCTTTTTGGATGGTTTCAGGCCGATCTTGTCAAAGCATTCCCTTTTATAACTGAGTATCCACGCCGAATATCCCGTAAAGACGTGCTTCATGCGTTCGCCCAGCCGTTCGTACATTCCCAACAGGTCATCGGGTTTTATACGTTCGCCATAGGGAGGGTTTGTTACCAAAATTCCCTTTCCGGCAGGGGCTTCGGTATACTCTTCGAAAGGCATAACTATCAGTTCGACACACTTCCCTACTCCAGCGCTTTTTATATTTTTCGATGCAATGGCAATTGCCTCAGCCGAAATATCCGATCCGTAAATTTTATATTTAAATTCGCGTTCGCCGCTATCGTCGTTGTATATGGTTTCGAAAAGGCCGGAATTGAAATTTTTCCATTTCTCAAAAGCAAAACTTCTGCGATAAATGCCCGGAGGCACATTCATGGCTATCATGGCAGCCTCAACGAGCAAAGTCCCCGATCCGCACATGGGATCGACAAAATCCGATTCGCCGCGCCACCCTGTTTTCAGGATCATTCCGGCGGCCAGCACTTCGTTAAGCGGGGCTTCGGTCTGCTCTACACGGTATCCCCTCTTGTGCAGCGATTCGCCCGAACTGTCGAAAGACAGGGTGCATTTGTCGTGCGCTATATGAAAGTTGATAAGCAAATCGGGATCTTTGGTGTCTACCGAAGGGCGTTTGCCTGTCTTTTGCATAAAGTAGTCGGCAATAGCGTCTTTGACACGGTATGCCACAAATTTGGAATGGGTGAAATAGTCGGAAAAAGTAATGGCATCGACGGCAAAGGTACTGTCTTCGGTGAGATGCTCGTACCAGTTCATCGCCTTTAT
>JAISES010000390.1 GCA_031263965.1 Prevotella sp.
AGGTTCAAGTGATTTAAGGGGGTGGGGGTAGAGATACAGGGGTAATATATTTCCATATCTAAAATATACCCCATAGTATACCCATAAAAGAAAAATCCATTGATAAATTATTTATTATCAATGGACTATCTACTGTAAAGCGTGGTCCCACTTGGGCTTGAACCAAGGACCCCATGATTATGAGTCATGTGCTCTAACCAACTGAGCTATAGGACCTGATTTTTGGGGTTATCCCGAAATCGGATGCAATATTACTGCTTTTTGTTGAAACCAGCAAGCATTTATACGAAAAACTATACCTAAATGTGCTAACAATACTGATTTTCAAGAATTATAAAATTCCGGTAAAAGATAATATACAAACCGCAAGAAGGAGTAATATAAAGACATAAAACAAAACCGTTCCGCTTTTTCTATCCACAAGGGCAAAAAAATGAGAGAGCAACAGTGACCCTGCTCCAACGGCTATATATAAATTTACATCCGGATTAATATCTAAAAACAGAAACAATAAGGTTGCTGTAATCGTAATAAAGCTCAATAACGATAAATATGCCCGTACTCTAATTTTATCTTTATAACTATTAATATAGTTATTTCCCACTATTAGGCCCAATAAGACCGTAAAGAAAGATAAGCCTCCCCATAAAATATAGTCAAATTGCAAAAGCGGTATAGCATTTAAATCCTGTATCGGGAGATAAGGTTTTAAAAATAAATCAAGGTGATCCGAAAAAATATAAAATGAGAAAACGGGAAAGTAGATAATCAAAATACCTAAACCAGCAGCTAAGAATGATTTGAAATTTAAACATCTCATCATAGCTAATGCCACCCATGACAAAGGTATGTAAACAAGCATAACGGGAGCAAATAAACTTCCCAGAGATAAAACAAATGCAACCCTGAATGCGCCCACTGGTTTTTCATTTGCATTATATACTGTAAATAATATATTTATTACATACAATAAACATAATACGGAAATATAGCCCGGCGACATCTGCATAAACATCGGGAGACAACTAAAAAGAAGTAAAATAATGGCCGGAGGCAGCATTGTACGTCTCCTTATCAGCACATGAGCGGTATTAATATGTGCAACCAGCAAGGCTGATATGATGACAATGACACTATTCCCTGTCAAAGACGCTAAAGGGTCTTCAAAAAGAGGCATAAGTGGTTGCCACAGGTATCCGACGGAAACCGGAACAGGAATATTTTCTATGGAAAAATAAAAAATGAGCCGGACGATAATAGCAATAACTATAGAAAAGATAAAAATACCTTTACCTTCCGCTATATTATTTTTATAAAATCGTAAAGCCGTCATTAATTATTTAAGATCGAAACCTATATCTTTTCTGTAATACTTTTTATCAAACAAAACTTTTTCCGCATTTTTAAAAGATAAAGCCAAAGCTGCATCTTTTGTTTCGCCGTAAGAGCTTACAGCAATAACCCTACCCCCGCTTGTCAGGACTTTACCGCCTGATAATTTAGTTCCTGCATGAAAAAGGATACTATCGGTAACCGTATCCAGCCCTGAAATTTCCTTGTTCTTCTCATAGCCGCCCGGGTATCCGCCGGAGACAAGCATGACAGTTGCAGCATAACGACCGTCTATTTCCAATGTTTTATCTTTCAATGTCCCGTTCGCAACACCTTCGAATAAAGATACTAAATCGGATTTGATGCGTAGCATAACGGCTTCAGTTTCAGGATCCCCCATTCTGACATTATACTCTATTACCATCGGTTCTCCTTTAACCTCGATCAACCCCAGAAAAATAAATCCTTTATATACGATATTATCTTTCTTTAATCCTTCAACAGTAGGAATCACTATTCTCTCCTCTACTTTCTTCATAAAAGTTTCGTCGGCAAACGAAACCGGAGAAACAGCGCCCATACCTCCGGTGTTGAGCCCCGTATCACTTTCTCCTATCCGCTTATAGTCTTTTGCTACCGGAAGGATTTTGTAAGAATCACCGTCAGTCAGGACAAATACGGAGCATTCTATTCCGGACAAGAATTCTTCAATAACCACAGTCTTGCTGGCCTCGCCAAACATTCCGCCGAGCATTTCCTTTAGCTCACGTTTTGCTTCATCCTGATCGTTGAGAATCAATACGCCTTTTCCTGCGGCCAGACCGTCGGCTTTGAGAACGTAAGGTGCTTCCAACTCGCCCAGAAATCCATAAGCTTCATCTAATCGATCCATCGTGAAGCTCCTGTAACGTGCTGTCGGTATATTATGTCTGATCATAAATTGTTTGGCAAAATCTTTACTGCCTTCCAGTTTTGCCCCTTCTTTGGAAGGCCCAATTACAGGGATATGCTTAATTTCCAGATCATTTATAAAGTAATCATAAATTCCTTTAACCAATGGCTCTTCCGGCCCAACTATAACTACATCGATCTTTTTATCAAGAACAAGCCGCTTTATAGCAGGAAAGTCTGTTATAGAGATGTCTATATTCCCTGCTATCAGATGAGTGCCCGCATTACCTGGCGCTACATAAAGGTTTTGCACTTCAGGACTTTGTTTGATTTTCCACGCAAGGGCATTTTCGCGTCCGCCGCTTCCTAACAATAAGATATTCATAGTTGGTTTTCTTTTGAAAAAACAAAGATACATCATTATTTCTCTTAACATAAAATCAAGAATAATTATTGTAAGTTTACAGCCCGAAATAGACTTAGAAATTGTTTCTTAAATTACAATGCAAGAAGATAAAGGTATTTTTAAACGCGCAGAATTGCTGCTCGGCGCAGATTTGATAAATAAAATCGGCGAAGCGCGTATTATTCTGTTCGGCGTAGGAGGGGTAGGCAGTTGGTGCGCCGAAAGTCTCATTCGTTCGGGGGTGAAGCACCTCACCATTGTTGATCCGGACAAAGTATGCGAAACAAATATCAACCGCCAGTTGATGGCTACGACTAAAACAATAGGACAACGAAAAGTTGATGTTTTGAAATCACGGCTTCTGGAAATTAGTCCCGATGCTGAAATAAATACAATAGCCGGTGTATACAGCGAAGAATCTTCCGGATCCTTTCAACTTGGCACGTACGATTATATCATCGATGCCATAGACAGCCTGAAGCATAAAGTACACCTGATCAGGACAGCAACACGCACTAATGCTAAACTGTTTTCATCGATGGGAGCCGCTTTGAAGATGGACCCTACCAGAATAAAGACTGCTGAATTTTGGAAAGTCGCAGGTTGTCCTCTGGCGGCAGCTTTACGCCGGAAGATGAAACAAGGCGAACGTCCGGCAAAAAAGTTCATGTGTGTGTATAGCGATGAAGTACTTGAAAACAAGGGTTTTAAACACAAAGGTGACGAGTCGGAAAGCTCAGAATTATTGAAACAAGAGAATCCGAGCGTAAAAGCCCAGACAAACGGTACATTAGTTCATGTTACTGCTGTGTTTGGTTTCACATTGGCAGGGTTGATTATAAGGGATATTTGTAAAGAATAGCATTATATTTATAAATTTTCACATCTTTGTATAAACTAAATTATTCTTGATTATGGAAGATTTGATTATAAACTACAACAGAATACCAAAGGGCTTGAGAATAACTTATATACTCTTTGCTATTTGTATGCTGGCAGTGGGGATTACCTTATGTGTAAAGGATAATGCTTATGATTTTGTGTTTTACATGCATTTATTATATGCCATTTGTGGCGCTGTTATGATACTGAAAAATACGGTCTGGCAACCGGCTCCGACTTTGCAGATTACAAACAGTATAATTGAAACAAAGAAAATAAAAGTAGACTGGACGGCTGTCAGCAAAGTAAATATAGGATTAGCTTACATTATATTTCTAACGAATGGAGAGCAGAAACAACAAAAACTAGATTTATCCGACTTGCTTTATAAGGATATAAAAAGCGTAAAAAGCAAGATCTTAGAACTTTGCGAACAGAAAAACATACCCTACCATAACGACTAAAAGGATATGTCAAAAGCCTGTCATTCCGTGCCCGACACGGAATCCGCCGAAAATTAATCACTGTTTATCAGAGGATTGCGGGTCAAGCCCGCAATGACAATCAGAGTAAAAGGACTTTTGACACAGCTTTCCGTATTGTCAGTCCATTTTTTTCAGTACAAAAGCGGTACGGGCCGGAATATATAGTTTGAGCCAGCCTTTTCCGTCTTTTTGATATAGTTTATCGGACATTGTAAAGTGTTCAATAGAATCATCGGTTAATCCATTTCCTCCAAAATCGGGAGAATCCGTATCTAATATAACCTTATATTTCCCTTCCGGAGCCAGGAAGCCATAATCTGAGAACGATTGGCTCGGATTAAAATTAAAGACAAAAATAAGATCATTTCTTTGGAAAGCTAACACCTGGTCTTCATCCTTATCCCATAATTTTACGACAGGAATCTTCTCGAAATGCCTGACAGACGATATAAGAGAGAGCATCGCCTTATCGAAGTCACCCAGGTAATGATAGCGAAGTTCTTTGTTATCAGCCAGCCACCATTGGCGACGGGCATACTTGTGCGACCACTCATTTCCCTCGCGGGGGAAATCAACCCATTCGGGATGCCCGAACTCATTCCCCATGAAGTTGAGATAGCCGCCATTGATTGTGGAAGCCGTTACCAACCGTATCATTTTATGCAAGGCAATACCTCTGTCGGTAGCATACGAACTGCCGTAATGCTTCGACATATACCAGTACATATCAGAGTCTATCAACCTGAAAATGATAGTTTTATCTCCAACAAGAGCCTGATCGTGGCTTTCGGCATACGATATGGTCTTTTCATCAACACGCCTGTTTGTCAATTCCCAGAATATTCCGGTCGGGTGCCAATCCTGATCTTGTTTCTCTTTTATTATTTTAATCCAATAGTCAGGAACATTCATTGCCATCCGGTAATCGAAGCCGTAGCCGCCGTCTTCTGTCGAAGCAGCCAACCCGGGCATGCCGCTTACCTCCTCGGCAATAGTTATCGCTTGAGGATTTATTTCATGTATAAGTTTATTTGCTAAGGTCAGATAGCAAATGGCGTCTTCATCTTCGTTCCCGTTGTAATAATCCCGGTATCCGGTGAAATTATCGCCAAGTCCATGACTGTAGTACAGCATTGAGGTAACGCCATCGAAACGAAAACCGTCAAACCGGTATTCTTCGAGCCAGAACTTACAATTGGATAAAAGGAAATGTATTACTTCATTTTTCCCATAGTCAAAAACAAGGGAATCCCAGGCCGGATGTTCCCGTCTGCTCCCACTATGGAAATATTGATCGTAAGAACCATCGAACCGCCCGAGCCCTTCGGCCTCATTCTTTACGGCATGTGAATGAACAATGTCCATAATCACAGCCAGGCCCAGGGAATGGGCATCATCTATCAGATGCTTCAATTCATCGGGAGTGCCGAAACGCGACGATGCTGCAAAGAAACTGGATACATGGTATCCGAAGGAGCCATAGTACGGATGCTCCTGAATAGCCATTATCTGTATTGTATTATATCCATCCTCTCTGATCCGGGGAAGAATATTCAATCTGAATTCTTCGTAAGTTCCGATTTTTTCGGCCTCAGTTGCCATTCCTATGTGGCACTCATATATCAACAAGGGATCTGTCTTAGGGGTAAAATTTTTCTCCTTAAACTGATAAGGGTTCTCAGGATACCAAACCTGAGAACTGAATATTTTCGTATTCCCATCCTGAACAACACGTGTTGCCCAAGCCGGAATACGTTCCGCCTCTCCTCCATTCCAACAAACCATCAACTTGAATAAGTCTCCATGACTGATTTTATCAAGAGGAAGTTCTATTTCCCATATCCCGTTATCCTTATATTGGAGCCTGAATTCATCTGTTTTTTGCCATCCGTTAAAATCTCCGACCATATAGATGTCTGTCGCATTAGGAGCCCACTCTCTGAACACCCAGGAAGCTTCGTTTTTGTGCAAACCAAAATAAAGATAGCCCGAAGAAAAATCAGAAAGTGAGATTTTCCCGTTATTAGTCAGGCCGGCTTCTTTTTGCAGCACATAATCATAGCGTCCTTCTATAGCCGCCTTGTAAGGTTCCAGCCAAGGGTCGTTTTTAATTAATTCAAGCATGGCAATTATTTTGAAGTTACAAACTATAAATAACTATGTTTCAGTGGAGTATGGAAAAGCATTGCACTAAAGTTGTTTATTTCAATCATACAATTGTATTTCTTTCTAAAATATGGGACAAAGATAGTTGGTTCTTTGATAGGAAGCGTATCCAGTGGATATAAAAATCCCTTAACGCAATATCTTTATAACAATATAAAGGCTTTATTCGTTTGTATTCGTTTGTGTTGTCCAGTTGTATCAATAGCACAAAGCCCGTCCTAAACTAATAGAACGGGCTTTTGCTTTAAAACGGCGGCAACCTACTCTCCCACATGTACGCAGTACCATCGGCACGACCGGGCTTAACTTCTCTGTTCGG
>JAISES010000177.1 GCA_031263965.1 Prevotella sp.
ATACTATATGTTAATCATCGTAATCTATATGCACGACAAACACAGTTTCTGTTTCCCGTGCGTCCAGTAACACTGCTTACGCCAATATATCAACTATATACAAGCACGAGGATTCTCAATATATAAATTTTGTGCTTACAGCAAGCGTAACGTTATGTTTACGGCAAGCATAACGCTATGCTTACGTCAAGCGTAACGTTATGCTTACAGCAAGCGTAATGCTATACTTACAGCAAGCGTAATGCTATGCTTACGACAAGCGTAACGCTATGCTTACTGTATGCATAAAATAAACATCCGCGTTAATCTCTATGGCAATTGAATTTCACTGCATTAGCCTGTTCCAACGAAATTACCGGCATATCGTTTCCACAGACATGTTCGGACAGTGTTATTATGTAACTCATGTTACGCAATAACGGGTACACTGCCATTCCCTTCCTATGGTGCTCCGTTATTTCGATCAAAGGCTATGATTTTAAGATGTTAAGGCTTTAAAACTTTAAGACAATAAGATGAATATCGAGGAAACTCCGCTGTTCCCATCATTGGAATGTACCCATGACTGCGTTACATGAGTTAATAATTCAGGCATTTTCTATGGGTATAACGCAAAACAGATGCCAAATTGAATTAAATTCAAATTATGAAGCAAAAAAACGTAATAATTAACACAATATTAGCGAAGCGGTTACTCGCAACAGCACTTGAGGATGATATTACATTGCTGTATTTTCAAGAACATACCCGATAATTAGTCATTTGCTCTCATCTTTTGGAAAAATGATTTCAGCAAACTGGCGCTTTGCTCTTTCAATATACCTGTTATTATACGTGTTTTTGGATGCAAAATATTATAGCTGATAAGCGAATATCCCCGCTTTTCGTCGTCGGCGCCGTACACGACGGCGCCCAGCTGTGCCCAAAAACAGGCTCCGGCACACATTATACAAGGTTCAAGTGTCACATACAGAACACATTCTGTTAGATATTTTCCTCCTATCGTATTTGTTGCTGCCGTTATAGCCTGAATTTCAGCATGGGCAGTTGGATCGCTCAATGTTTCCGTTAAATTATGTCCCCGTCCTATTACGCGATTTTTCCAGACGATTATCGCTCCTACAGGAATTTCGCCTGCATCAAAAGCTTTTTCCGCCTCGATAATCGCTTCTTTCATAAAATACTCGTCGGTATTCAGTTCTACTGCCAAATCGATCATGGTAACTTGTATTTAACTGCATTTTGAATGTCCACAATTTTTACAGACCAGGCATCCTTCTTCGTAAACCAGCGATGCTGCTCCACATTCGGGACATTTTGCTCCCGAATTGTCTTCCGTACCGTCGGGGATAAAACGTTTCAATGCTCTTTCAATGCCGTTTTTCCATGTATTGATAGTTTCTTTATCGAGTTCGAGGCCATTGACAAGATTAACAACATCTACGATATTCATTCCGTTGCGCAAGACTCCCGATATCAGTTTTGCATAATTCCAGAACTCTTTGTCGAACATGTGGGATATTCCGCCAAGCGTATTTGTATATCCATATTTATCAATCCACTGGAAGTGATAGACCGAATGGCCGTCAATTTTTTCCTTGATGATTTTTCCCATTGTGACGCTTTTGGGCAGAACGCGTACATCTTCCTCAATCAAGCCGGTAAAGATTTCGTATGGACGACCTTTGTAAAGACCGACAAAGGCAATCCACTGTTCGTTTTTGTTTTTAAAGCGGACAACTTCTGCTTCAAGTATTTCAGGGCGTTTTTTAGGGAATGTCGATTCGTCTTCCCTTTTATTCGACACCAAAATTCCCGAACGGGAACCTTCCCTGTACACCGTTATTCCTTTACATCCACTTTCCCAAGCTGTTCGATACACTTCGGCAACCATATTTTCGGTAGTTTCCTCCGGCAGATTAACGGTTACGCTTATGGAGTGATCGACCCATTTCTGCATCTTTCCCTGCATTTTGACCTTGCTTACCCAGTCTATATCGGCAGACGTAGCTTTATTATAAGGAGAAAGAGAAACGAGCTTTTCAATCTGTTCATGAGATGACTGCCTTACTTTTTCTATATCCAGTCCGTTGATTTGCGCCCATTTAATAAATTTGTGATGAAACAGAAAGTATTCTTCATACGAATCACCGTTTTCGTCCCTGAAGCTGACTTTTACGCCTCTGTCATTCGGATTCACTTTTCGTCTGCGCTTATAAACAGGGAGAAACACCGGTTCTATGCCGGATGTAGTCTGAGTCATCAAGCTTGTTGTGCCGGTCGGGGCGATTGTCAGCATTGATATGTTTCGGCGTCCGTACATTTTCATTTCATCGTATAGAGTGGGATCTGCTTCTGCAATACGTTTAATCATGGGATTGTTCTTTTCACGTTCGGCGTCGAAAACAGGGAATGCTCCACGTTCCTTGGCCATATTTACGGATTGACGATAAGCTTCAATAGCCAGTGTTTTCTGCACTTCTACAGCAAAATCGGTTGCCTCGTCGGTTCCGTACTGTAATCCCAAAGCGGCTATCATATCACCTTCGGCGGTTATGCCAAGTCCTGTTCTTCGACCGCCGACAGCTTTTTGTTTGATTTTTTCCCACAGAAGAGTTTCAACACGTTTAACTTCCGCGTTTTCAGGATCGTTTCCTATTTTTGTCAGAATAGTATCTATCTTTTCCAGTTCCAGGTCAATAATATCATCCATTATGTGCATCGCCTTGTGGACATGGGCTTTGAAGGTATTGAAATCGAATCGGGCTTTGTCGGTAAAGGGATCAATCACATATTCATACAGGTTTATAGCCATTAAGCGACAGCTGTCATACGGACAGAGAGGAATTTCTCCACACGGATTTGTTGAAACAGTCCGGTATCCCAAATCGGCATAACAGTCGGCAAGCGATTCTCTTATTATTGTATCCCAGAACAATACTCCCGGTTCTGCCGATTTCCATGCATTGTATATTATTTTTCGCCACAATGAATTTGCATCGATTTCGCTTTTGAATTTAGGGTTATCGGAATTTATGGGAAATTGTTGGGTATAAGTAGTGTTATTCAATGCACAATGCATAAAACTGTCATCTATCCTGACAGAAATATTGGCTCCGGTTACTTTTCCCGAATCTAATTTAGCGTCGATAAACCGTTCCGCATCCGGATGTTTTATTGATATCGAAAGCATTAGAGCGCCGCGTCGTCCATCCTGAGCCACTTCTCTGGTCGAGTTTGAATACCGTTCCATGAAAGGGACAACTCCGGTAGATGTTAAAGCGCTGTTTAACACAGGACTTCCGGTTGGGCGAATGTCCGACATATCATGCCCGACTCCGCCTCTGCGTTTCATAAGTTGCACCTGCTCTTCATCCAAACGCATTATTCCACCGTATGAATCTGCCGGTTTGTCGTGTCCTATAACAAAACAGTTGGACAACGACGCTATCTGGTATTCATTTCCGATTCCGGTCATCGGTCCTCCCTGCGGAATCAGGTATTTGAAATTTTTCAATAGCAGATATACTTCATCTTCACTCATGGGATTCTCGTATTTTCGCTCAATTCTTGCAATTTCACCCGCCAGCCTGCGATGCATGTCGTCAGGCGTAAGTTCGAAAATATTCTCGAAAGAGTCTTTTAGAGCATACTTGTTTATCCACACATTTGCGGCAAGCTCATCTCCGTCGAAGTAAACAGTACTTGCAGACAAACATTCTTCATAAGAATACGAATTTTTTGTTTGTTTATTTCTCGCTATATTATCCATATATTACTAAATAATAAATATTTATATATTTTTTCTTAAAACTTATTATCGGGCAAGTTATAATATCTGTGCATATTAGAGAGAAGTTTTGCAATAAACTTATTCAAAAGTTATTAACCATTCATGTATTTTATTTAAAATAAACCTGTTGGAAACCGTCATTCATATTATCGCAATAATTGCAGTCTTTTGTTGTTGCAGTTTCCGGCAATTTTCATACCTATATATATGATTATTCATTTTTGACTCTCAATTTCCAGCAAATTTCATTATCCTGAAAGTTCCTAAATTCACTTTTTTTAGAATATTTAACTCCATAGCAGTTAAAAAATGTTAAAATAAGGTATTGTTTAGTAAAATTTGGTTTACAAAATAACAGAATAAAATTTTATTATTACTTTTGCGCCGTAAATGATATAATAAATATAGATAGTATGAAGTCTAAATTCTTGATGTGTTTTTGTTTATCCTTTATTTTATCCGGATGCTTCTGGAAAAAGGAGATGTCGCAAAAGACTGGGTGGAAGTATAATGATGCCAAATATGGCGGAGTGGAACGTGTAAAGCCTAACAGGGAGAGGGTTGCTCCGGGGTTGGTATTTATTAACGGGGGAGCCTTTATCATGGGGCAAATGGCAGATGATATTGGCAATGACTGGGATAATCTTCCAAGAAGAGTAACTGTTGATTCCTATTACATGGATGAAACGGAAGTGACGAATCAGCATTACAGGGATTATGTTTTCTGGTTGGGAAGCGTTTTTGTAAGTTATCCCAACAGAGTAAAAAACGCATTGCCCGATACTTTGGTTTGGCGCAGACCTTTGGCTTACAACGAGCCTTATGTGCAGACATATTTCCGTTATCCGGCATATAACGATTACCCCGTTGTAGGAATAACATGGTTGCAGGCAAGTGATTACTGTCTCTGGCGTACCGACAGAGTCAATGAAGCCGAGCTTATCAAACGTGGTATGATGGTTTCCAATATAGCCGATCAGCGTGATGCCGAAAACTTTAACAGTGATGCATTCCTTGCCGGCCAGTACGAAGCTGAAATGAATGAAAGAAAGCAGCCAAAAAATATCGCTACAGGAGAAGCACGTTCGATCAAGTTTGAAGACGGTATTTTGTATCCCAAATATCGCCTCCCTACCGAAGCAGAATTTGAATATGCTGCAAGAGCTGAAATCGGAGTAACATTCGATGAAAGAACTGTAGAACGAAGAGTATATGGATGGAATGGATCGAATGTTAGAGATCCGAGTAAGAAAAGAAGAGGCCAGATGATGGCTAACTTCCAGAGAGGACGTGGTGACCTTGCGGGTGTTGCCGGTGGACGGCAGAATGACGGAGCGGCTATACCGGATGTAATCTGCTCGTATCCTCCCAATGATTTTGGACTGTACGATATGATTGGCAATGTTAACGAATGGGTTGCAGATGTGTATCGGCCAATGTCGTTTAATGATGTTGAAGAATTTAATCCTTTTAGAGGTAATGTTTTCATGGATCTGGCAAAAGACGCCGAGGGGAACACATTACCTAAAGATTCTTTAGGTAGAATGAGATACGATACTGTCGGAGTTGTTAACAGATACAATTATCGTGTGGGAGATAACAGAAACTATAGAGATGGCGATATCGGTTCTTCCATATTTTTCAATGAAGCCGAAGATCAGCAACCTGATACAGTTGCTAATTCAAACAGAGTATATTTTCAGGGATCCGGAGAACAGCAGGAAAATATGGCTACACTGGTGACTGACAAGTCGAGGGTTTACAAAGGTGGAGGATTTTTAGATCGTCCGTATTGGTTGCGCCCTGCAACAAGAAGATTTCTTGACCAGGATAAAGCTCAATGGGATATAGGTTTCAGATGCGCCATGAGCAGTCTGGGCGGAGAAAACAAAATTGTAGGAAATAAAAGAAGCAAAAGTAAAAAGTAAAAAGTAAATAAACTGTAACATAATAATAATTTTAAATATTTTAAATTGAGAAAAGAGCTGTCTTTACAAGACGGCTTTTTTGTTGAAAGCATTGCCATACTTGCGGAATCATTCACATACAGTTACCCATACCATTAAGATTTGTCCAAATTTTCTTAGCGAAGCAATACTCAAGTTTTAATAGAGCATCATCCATGCGCTTGCTGTAGCTTACGACAGTTTTCAAATGGGTAAATATTTACCCATCCAATTGGGTAAGTGGGTAAATATTTACCCACTTACCCATATCGGTATTTTGTCATAAAGCACGTTGTATTAGTATATTATATCCTTTGGCACACTATTTGTATAAGGTATATGCAAAATGTAATATTAAATGAAGAAGACATATTTAATTTTACCCATTTTGGGACTGATATTTTTAGAAACAGTATCTGCACAGCAAAGGGCGACGCTGACCATTGAACAGGCAATCAACATTGCCCTGCACGAGAGTTACACGGTACAGACCAACGACGAAAGCCGCAAGGCGCGCCGGTTCGAATACCTTTATAACAAGGCTCAATTC